>JAADHS010000023.1 GCA_013151745.1 Gammaproteobacteria bacterium
CGTTTATTTATCCCAGGCAACACAAGATATTATTAATGGTACGGGTGGTGCTACTGTAATGGCGAATGATGCAAGCTTTAGTGGCAAGGGATTTAAAAATAGTGGCGGGAAAATTATAGCAGATAATAAGCTGGACATTAACGTAGAAAATAATATTGAAAACTTAAGCGGTGAACTATCCGGTGGTGATGTTTCTTTAAAATCAGCAACGGGAAGTATTATAAATAAAACAATAACCAGTACCCAAGGTAGTGCACAAGGAACACAACGAACGCAAATAGGCAATACGGCAATAATAAAATCAAAAAATTCTTTAAATATGGACGCAAAGAAAAATATTTTAATTAAGGGTGCGAAATTAATATCGGGTGGCAGCGCTAAAATTAAGGCAGGAGGCGACTTTAAGGTCACGACCATTGTTGATAAATTCACCTCATTTGAGGGTGAAGAGTCAGTCAAAGCTGTAAAAACGGCTGAGGGTGGATTTGGTATTAAAAAAACCTTAAAAGATCGAGTTATTACAGAAAAAAATATAGGGTCTACGTTAAGTTTTGGTGGCAATCTGGATGTCAATACAGCAGGAAAAACCATTATTTCTGGTAGCGAGCTCGCTGCTCAGGGTGAGGGCAACATCAATGCAAAAGGTGGTGTGGAGATAAGTTCTGTTAAAGACAAACGCTCTGTGACGAGTTCTTCAAGCTCACAAACTATTGGGGGCGATAGCTGGTTTGGCTCGTCATCTGAAAAAACAACAACGGATACAGAAATAAACAAGGGCGGGAAGGTCAATTTTGGCGGCAATCTAAATATAGACTCCGGGAAAAAAGTGGTTGTAACAGGTAGTGATTTGAGTGCTCAGGGTAAAGGCAACATCAATGCAAAAGAGGGTGTGGAAATCCGTTCGGCGCAAGATAAGAGGTCTGTTAATAGCACAAGTAGTAAATCTGGTTTTGGTGGCGATAGTTTATATAGTGAATCAAGTGTAAAGACAGATTCTTTTAAGGGCACAAACAAATCGAGCAATGTTGAGTTTGGTAAAAATACCAATATAAAAACAGAGGGTCAATTTGTACTTCAAGGTTCTAATTTAAAAATAGGAAAAGGGAAATCTGTAATCTCTGCCAAAAAAGGCATTGATATACTCGATGGTTTAGATGAAGAAAGATCGGTAACAACGACTGAAAGCTTTTCTTTGTTTGGCTCTTCTAGCGGATCATCCTCTTCTTCAGCAGGCGCTGGCACGGAAACGAATACAGACACAAGCACGAATGCAGGTTTTGAGGCCGGAGACAGGGCTGCAGAAGCCGGTGCGAATGCAAGTGCCACAGCAAGTGCTGGCGCAAATGCGAGTGCGGAAGCCTCTGCGGATGGGACGGTTAATGTTTTTACTAAATCTAAAGAAACCGTGAGTAAAAACAAAAAAACAAGTGTTGCATCAAGTTTATTGTCTGCTGGAAACCTGAAATTGGATGCAGGAGATAATGATTTAAATGTGGTTGGTTCTGATGTGGCGTCAACGGGTAATTTGGATATTGACGCAAAGGATATAAATATACTGGCGGGTAAAAACGAAGAGACAATTACGATAGAAAAAACAACCAGTTCATTTGATATGGGCTTTGCATCTGAAGCAAGTGCAGAAGCCGGTGCCAATGCAGGAGCAAGTTCTAGCGCAAATGCCAGTGCAGATGCCGCCGCAGGTTTTGATGGCACATTAGCAACAGCGGGTGCAAATGCTGGCGTTGATGCAAAAGCAACAGCAGAAGCCAAAGCGAGTGCGAGTGCAGAAGCTAAGACTGGGCTTACCGCAGGGTTAACAACAACGAATGAAAATTCAAAGGAATATACTCTGACCAATAGAGGCTCAAGCTTAAAATCGGGTAATAACATGACATTAAAATCTAAGGGTGATACCACTCTACAAGGGGCTGATGTTGAAGTGGATGGTGATTTTGAAAATACGGGTAAAGACATTAAGTATTTGGCATCTGAAGATAAATATAAAAAGACCACTACAAAGACAACATTATACAGCGGTATTTATATGGATCTGGGTGCAAATGCTGACGCCAGTGCCGAGGCGGGTGCCGAAGTAAGTGCAAATTCTGGAGCAAAAGCAGAGGGCAAAGCAGGTTTAGATAAGAGTAATTTGCTGAACTCAGGAATAGGCGGTGATACCAGCGCCGATGCTGATGCTAAATTTGAAGCGAATGCGAAGGCCAGTGCCAGTGCTGAGGCTTCGTCTGAAGTTGGAATAAGGCAAACAGTTACGACGGAAACAAGTGAGGAAGGGTCTACAACGTATAACGCATCTAGGATCAAAGTTAAGGGTAATATGGAAAGAAAGGCTGAAAATAAAATTGTGGATGAAGCCTTGAATTTAGAGGTAGGGGGTGATTTTGAGCAAAATGCTGATACGATAGAAATGAGAGCGACTAATGATACAAGTTATTCAAAAAATTCAAAATCCAGTGTGGATGTCCAGATAGGGTTTAAGGCTGTAGCGGACGCTGAAGCTGAGGCATCTATTGATGAGTCAGGTGAATCAAAAACGGATGCGGGTGCGGGAGCAAGAATTGGTGGGCGTGTTAGAACTAAGGTTGATGTTGAAAATTCAGAATCAACAGCGTCTAGCGCAAATACGGGAAGTTATAATATTGGTGGCAATCTAAAATCAACCTCTAAAAGTGATACGACTATTGAAGGTGCGGACATAAATATCGGTGGAGATGCTGAAATAAATGCAGATTCATTTGAATATAAAGCAGCTTATGATTCAGAGTCTGAATCATCTTCCAGTACGAGTGTTGATGTGGATATAGAGGTGACAGCAGGGGTTGGGTCAAAAGCTTTTGCTGCATCTGGAGAGGTTGGAGTCGGTGTTGGGAGCGAGTCTTCTTCGAGTACTGATGCCAAAACAGGGAGTTTTAACGCGAATTCCTTAACAATAGAGACTCAAAAAGATACGACATTTGAAGGTACCGATATTGTAGTAGAGGAAGATGCCATAATTAATAGTGGTGGGAATACAAATTTTAATGCCGCTAATAGTACTCGTCGTTCCCAATCAAACTCTACAAGTGTGGAGGTTAGCGCCGAGACTGATGGCAGCGATTTTGAGGCGGAAGTCGGTGTGGGTGTGTCGAGTTCGAGTGCGCGATCAGTCACTAAAACGACTGGCGGTATTAGGTCTAAGAATGGTGATATTAATTTAAATTCAAAAGGCAATGTTAATCTCGAAGGCACGGATATTAAGTCAAAAGGAAATGTTAATATTGATGCTGACAGCTTAAATTATAAAGCTGCCTATGATGAAAGTGAATCGCAAGATTCATCGATTGAGGTGGGTGTTAAGGCTAATTCTAAAGGGGGAAATGTTCAGGTTGATGTTGAAGTTAATACTTCTAGAAGTAAGACTGCGAAAACAGGGGGGGTATCGGGTAATAATATAAATATAAAAACTAAGAAGTCATCTAGCTTTGAAGGTACAAATGTTGAAGCAGAGAATGATGTAAATATTGATTCAGGCGACGGTGTTGATTTTAAATCAGCACGAAATATTAACGACGAAAATTCAACGTCAGTGAGTGTTGGGGTGGGGGCAACATCAAAAGAGCAATCTCTCGATGTTGGTGTTGAGATTGGAAGCACATCCTCTAATAAGGCTGTAACAGGGGGGATTAAAAGCAAAAATGGTAACATCAAAATGAAGTCAGGAGAAAATATAAGCCTTGAAGGAACAGAGCTTGATTCTGGAAATAATATTGATGTTGAAGCCAAAGGGACTGTGACTTTAAAAGAAGCGGTCAGTACATCTTCAGATGTTTCACTTGACGTGGGTGTTTCTGTCTCGTCTAAATTGAAAGATAAAAAAGAAAATACAGAATCAAAATCAGAAAAAAATGATAAAGATATATCGGATTCAAAAGAAAAAAATACAAACCCAGAAGAACGATCAAAGAAAAAAGATGTAGCCGAGGAAAAGAGAGCTGATGTAGAAGATCAATCTAAAAAAGAAGATATAGTGGATGAAAAAGGATCTGACGCAGAAAATAAATCGGAGAAAAAAGAAAAGCCTGAAACAGAGGCAGATGTATCAATAGGTATTGGTGGAGAAGGGTTTTCTAAAACATCAACAAAAGTCAATATGAAATCAAAGGGAACAATAACAATAAAATCAAATTCGAATTAAAGTTAGATTACGTCGAAACTAATTCAACTTATGGGTACAGGGCAGGGCTAACCAATGGCGCTCAATGAAATTACCCAAACTGTACAGAGCGCTTGCTAAATAAGGCCATATCAAACCCGACTAAGGGGAACGTAGGCGTTTCGTTACGCATTGCTGCGCCTGCGACAATTAATAAGGGGCGAAAATGCTCCGGGCTTGGGTGATTTAATAAGGCTTTTGGGCCTGTATTTTCCCAGTCAAGCAATGCTGTTCTATCGTCTCGCAAAACTTGTGCAACCCAATCATCAAAATTTCTAACCCATTCAGGTGTCTCTGAATATTTTCCTGACAGACCTTCTTTCAGATTGTGAGTCAACGTTCCTCCACCGATGATCATTACGCCTTGTTGGCGCAGGGGAGACAAACGTTGACCAAGATCAAACAAAGCTTGGTTAGAATAATTTTTGGGCAAACTGATTTGCAAAATTGGCACATCAGCATTGGGCCATATTTTTGACAGAGGTATCCAGACGCCATGATCTAAACCTCGCTCACTTGCTGATATGTTATCAGTCAACAGGTTTTGAACTTCGTCCTCAAGCCATTTTGCCGCCGGAGCGGGATACTGAATATCGTAAAGTTTCTTAGGAAACCCAAAGAAATCATAAATCAGTCTTTCATGACGTTTTGTTTCGCCAAAAATTAACCCTTCTGCTTCCCAGTGAGCTGAAAACATCAGTACCGCTTTAGCCTTGGGTAGACTCGCTCCCCACGCACCATACTCTTTCTCACTTTTTTCATTTAATGAGGCCATGGGGTTTCCGTGGCTCACAAATAGTACAGGCATTAAATCTTTTTTCTCTTGATTATTCATTATAAACGCCTATTTTTAATAGCTGAAAAAATCAAAACTGATTGTCAGCCAGATGATTGTACCTTCTAGCAGCAGCGCAACAGTAAATTCAAACTTTAACACTGGCTAAGAAATAATACCGAGTACAAGTAACAATAGCGTTTACGCTATTCATCATCATTGCTGCAACTGTCAATTGTTTTAAAAAATTGTAATGTTTCATGAATGGCTCCTTTTGAGTGTTGTTAATGACGAAAATAATTATCGACTATATTTAATTTCTTGATAATGGTGTGAATACACATTACACTGTTCTTATATGAGAACAATGGTGGCAGTATGGATCTAAATCAGTTGGTGATATTTGCAAAAGTTGCTGAAAATCAAAGTTTTACAAAAGCAGCTAAAATACTTGGTATTGAAAAATCTACCGTCAGCAACAAAATTTCTTTATTGGAAAAACGCTTAGGCGTCAGATTGTTAAATCGAAATACGCGACTCGTCAGTGTGACTGAGGCCGGTGATGCGTACTACCAGCACTGCCGACAAGTGGTAGATGCAGCAAATGAAGCGGAGCTTTTTGCAAAGGCCCTGAACAATAATCCCCAAGGTGTATTACGCATCAGTGCGCCGCAAGACTTTTCTCAACTGCTGGTTCAGCAACTTATTGAGCCTTTCATTCGTCAATATCGCGAAGTAAAAATTGACTTGGCTGTGCTGGATAGAGAGGTGGACTTGATTGCAGAGCGTTTTGATATTGCACTGCGCATAGGCAAAGGCTCACTTAAAGACTCTAACCTGGTGGGTAAAAAATTGTTCGATGTGCCTATGGGATTGTATGCCGCGCCACATTGGTTAAAGCAGCAAGGTGAGGCGAGCGTAAATAAAAACCCGCTAGATTATCCGTTCATTATTTTTTCCAAGCAGTTGCAGGGAAAATTTGTGTTTGGGGAAGGTATTGTGCCGGAAGAATTTCAAGTGAAAGCTCAATTGAAAATAAATGACATGCTGACGTGTAAAGAAGCCGCAGCAAATGGTCTTGGTATTGCCCTACTGCCGAATATTATTGCAGATGGCGAAGTGAAGTTGAATCGGTTAAAACAAATAGCCCTTCAATTTCCTTTGCCTTCTATGGCGTTGTTTGCGGTTTACCCTAGCCGACAATGGATGCCAGCCAAGTTGAAAATGTTTTTAAAATATTTGGATGATTGGGAAAATTACCACGCTTTAATCTAGAAAACTCAGTTGGACGCGAGTACAGAGAGCTTGTGCTATACCCGTAGCGATTAAGATTTAGGTGTGATTGCATGCCCTCTTAATTCCCTGGCTACGTTGAAACTCCTCGCAATAGCCAGCTATTACTTGTCATTTCGCCTTGCCAGGAAATGAATAGGACGCACA
>JAADHS010000035.1 GCA_013151745.1 Gammaproteobacteria bacterium
AGGTAGAATCCTTTCATACGATAGATTTATAAAGAATATCCAAATAAAAATCAACTAATAAAAACCTAAATCTCAAACGCCATGGGTATAGTCTGAAAAACTAAACGTATGACGGCTGCTTAACCACCCATGCTCAGCAAAACCCCTTGAATCTGAGTTATGCACTTCTATCTCCATTTATCTACCTCATAATTGTTATTTTAACGTCGTTGTTCAATCCATTCGATAAAACCGTTAACGTATCTTACAAGCCTGCGTTGTGCTACTTGGCTTGTAAGTTCTCTATTTTCATTAAACATTTCATGTGCATTTGGCAATAAATATTCGACAGATGGATAAACAGGACATTTTTTCAAATAGGTGCTGATCATCATCAACAGGAAAAACGCACTAGTAATAGTGACAACCCAAAAATTCCGGCATAGCCACACACCAGCGACATCGAGCTTTGCCATCTGACGCGATAAAAGGCTCGCTCATACATTACTCCTGATCCAACAGAAAATTGAGACGTTCATCCACCTGGTTCACAGCAATTTCCATAATGTCTTCGGTAACAATATTTTCCGCAATAAACGGATCTTCGTTCACACGCTGCTGTAATTCTTCTAACGAAGTATTGTGTGCAATGATGCAGCCACCCATATTCGACTTCAGACTACCTACCACTAAAAATATACTTTCATCAAAACCACGTTTGATCCAGTCTTTATGACCTTGCATAAATTTTGGAACCTGGTTTTTATTGTCAGAAAATTTCAGTAATACTATGAACATAAAGTAAAATCTCCTAATAAATTTAATAATCGCGATTAAGCTGTGTTGTCGGTGTACTGAGCCAACCACGCGTACAAATAATTGACTTCTTGTTTGATAAATTTTTCATCGTTAAAGACACTAGCCAAAGTCGCCACGCCCTGACTGCGAGCTAACAAATGCATGGCCAATTCATCCGCACGTTTTTTATGACCCAGCTGCTGGAACTGACGTTTTAGCCAAGAGCGAAACAAAGTGAAAAGTTTGTTAGCATCCTCCTGAGCCGCATGATTGAGCTTAGTCAGCTCTGTCGTCAACGTGCCCACCGGGCAGCCGAAGCGTTTTATTTTTGCTCGGTTCATAATCAAGATATTGATAAATTTTCGGATGTGATCAGCTGGGATTTTCCCCTCAATCACCCATTGATCCAGCATAGCTTGCGTATTAGCCAAGCGGAGATTAATCACTGCATCCAATATTTCATCCTTGGTTTTGAAGTGATAATAAAAATTACCTCGGGAAATTTTCACCGCCTCAGCAATGCGAGAGAATGAAGTATGCTCAAACCCATGCTGATAGAACAGCTGGTCAGCTGCGGCAATAATTTGATTCCGTTTGGATATAGCACTCATAACAAAATCTTCTGATTACACGCTTGATTTTTCATGATAGCCAAGCTCATTGCCATCATCAAGCCCCGCACGATTTCGCGTCACCGGAGCCATCACCAGACGATGGGTAAGCGTCAGACCCTCGAACTGAAAAGATTTAAATATATCTGTGGACATGAATATTTCCTTTGATCTCTATTTGAATTGTTTAGGACGTACGTCCTAGTCATGAATAAGATTAGGCCGACTGTCCTAATATGTCAACTAGAAGTCTCATGCAGAGGTTTGAAGGCTTGGTGGCGTCAATCTAACTTTGTTGCCGTTTAGCAACTCCATTCATGATCTCTATCGGAGAATAGCTAAACAGCAATGCACAGCTGTTAATAAACCTAGACTCCGTAGTTGTATATCTCTCTTCTCTAATATTCCGATAACATGAAATCCTCACACCTCAGGCATCAACTCTAGGTCAAGTTCTTATTTACCGCACCCACATACAGCGTTAATCTACAGCCATTATTATGAATGGGAGGGTCTGAGAAATGCCACAACCACCACTCACCATCGGTCGCCTAGCAAAAGCTACTGAGGTCAATGTGGAGACGATTCGCTATTACCAACGAGTAGGGCTGATTATTAAGCCGCTCAAACCATTAGAAGGTTTTCGAATATACCTGGATGAAACGATCAACCGGATACAGTTTATTAAACGTGCCCAGAAACTTGAGTTTAGCTTGCGGGATATCGCCCACTTGTTGGAATTGGGTGAGGGGCATTGTAACGACGTACGTGAACAGACCGAAGCGAAGCTTAAACAGATCGAGATGCAAATCAAGGATCTGCAATCTATACGCAAAACGCTGAAAAAACTCATTAGCGAATGCAACACAGACGGCGAAGGTGGGCGCTGCCCAATCGTGCAATCACTCACTGAGAACGGCTCCAACACCTCAACTAACAAGAGGTATATCAGATGACGACTCTATTTTTATATTTTGGCGCTGCGTTAGCGGAAATCGGAGGTTGCTTCGCCTTCTGGGCCTGGCTGCGACTTGGCAAGTCGGTTTTATGGCTAATCCCTGGTGTACTGGCACTTGCTGTTTTTGCCTACTTGCTCACTCGCATTGATACCGATTTTGCAGGACGTGCCTATGCAGCTTACGGGGGTATTTACATCGCCTCATCCCTACTGTGGTTATGGGTAGTTGAGGGCGTACGAGCCGACCGCTGGGATCTCACTGGCGCTGCGATCTGTTTGCTTGGGGCTGCCATTATCCTGTGGGGGCCAAGGGCAGTCTAAATATACCGGGCTTGACTCTGTACTAGAGTACGGCATGTAAACTCTTCATATCGACCCATATTGCAGGAATAGTCCATTGCCCAACCCTGAACAACATGGCGAAAATAGGCTATCCAAAGGCACTTTGTTTGCCGGTGTGATCGCTGGTATCGCTGCCTCGGCTTGTTGCATCGGCCCCCTAGTATTGTTAATGCTGGGCATCAGTGGCAGTTGGATCAGCAACCTCACTGCGATGGAGCCGTATCGGCCGATTTTCATCGGCATTACGTTACTGTTTCTGGGGATGGCCTTTCGCAAGCTCTATCTCGTACCGCAAAACTGCGCTGTCGATACACCATGCGCCAAGCCTGCCAACCTGCGCAAACAACGCATTCTATTTTGGTTCATCACCGCCTTGGTAACCGCGATGGTCGCCTTCCCCTGGTATGCACCATTGTTTCTTGAATAATGAGGAGAACTACGATGTTTCGTACACTATTTTTATCTTTTGTGATGACTTTTACGACGCTCGGTATCAGCGCACAATCTTTGGCTTCCGAGTTGCAAACCGTAAAATTTCAGGTGGACAACATGACCTGTTCCATGTGCCCTTACACTGTAAAAAAGGCGCTTAGAAAAGTAGATGGTGTTAAAGAGGTTAAAGCGAAGTATGAAGGAGACGGCGAAGGCTGGGCCGAAGTGACATTCGATCCGGGCGAAACCGATGCAGCAAGTTTGATAAAAGCTACGACTGATGCAGGTTATCCGGCGCATTTATGAACTCACTCCACATCGCCATTGTTGGCACCGGTTCGGGAGCATTTGCCACCGCCATTAAAGCCACAGAAAACGGCGCAAGGGTAACGATGATCGAAGGTGGCGAGGTGATTGGCGGCACCTGCGTCAATATCGGCTGCGTCCCCTCGAAGATCCTGATTCGTAGTGCTTATATTGCTCACCTGCAAGGCCACCATACCGTAGCAGGTCTGCCGCTCAACAGACCGCAAATAGACCGCCGCACCATGGTTGCCCAACAACAGGCGTGGGTGGATAAACTGCGTCACGCCAAATACGAGCGTATTCTGGAGAGCAATCCAGGCATCACACTGCTACGCGGCATGGCTCGTTTTGACAGTAGTGATACGCTAATGGTGACTAAAGAAGACGGCACAGAAGAGACGGTAAAGGCCGACCGTATTCTATTGGCTACGGGTGCAAAAGCAATGATTTCAGCCATCCCTGGGGTGGAAGAAACACCTTACTGGACTTCCACCGAGGCATTGATTGCCGAAACGATTCCACGACATTTAGTGGTTCTTGGCGGCTCGGTTGTCGCGCTGGAATTGGCTCAGGCTTTCCGCCATTTGGGCAGCGAAGTCACCCTCCTTGCTCGTAGCACACTGCTCTCCAGAGACGATCCTGAAATTGGGATGCAGCTAAAAGCAATATTTGAAGACGAAGGCGTCCGTGTATTAAATCACACCACGCCAACGTCGGTTAGCCATAACGATGGCGAGTTCACGCTGATAACTCAGCACGGCGAAATTCGGGGTGAGCAACTACTCGTTGCCACTGGCCGACAAGCCAACACCGCCGCCCTGGCGCTGAATAAAATCGGCATCGAAACCGATCAAAGGGGTAGCATTATTATCGACGAGCACATGCGTACCAATGTGAAAAATGTCTATGCCTGTGGTGATTGCACCAATCAACCCCAGTTCGTCTACGTTGCCGCAGCCGCCGGTACCCGTGCGGCAAGAAACATGATGGGCGAGGATGTGACGCTTGACCTCACGGTCATGCCTGCCGTGGTATTCACCTCGCCCCAGGTAGCTAGCGTGGGGTTGACTGAGGCACAAGCACAACAACAAAGCATTGCCGCCGAATCACGTACGTTAGCTTTGGAAAATGTGCCCCGCGCCATCGCCAACTTCGACACGCGAGGCTTCATCAAACTGGTGGCGGAAAAAAGTAGTGGCCGCCTCCTTGGTTGCCAAGTGCTTGCAGCAGAAGGGGGAGAAATTATCCAGAGCGCGGCACTGGCCATTCGCAATCGCATGACGGTGACCGATCTTGCCAACCAGCTCTTTCCCTATCTCACTATGGTGGAAGGGCTGAAACTGGCTGCGCAGACCTTTAACAAAGATGTCAGCCAGCTTTCGTGCTGTGCAGGCTAAAGGAGATATTTATGTATAAACAAATTGGTGGTTCTATTGGTTCCATCTTTGCCAGTATATGCTGCCTGGGGTTTGCGCCTATATTAGCCGCACTTTCTGCTGCCGGACTCGGTTTTATGATTAGTGATGCCATCCTTATTCCGCTGTTAGCGTTTTTTCTGATTCTCGCCTTGTGGGGAATGAAAAGTTCCCAAAAGAGGCATGGTAAAACCACGCCTTTCTATGTCGGGGTAGGAGGTGCTATTGCAGCTTTCGTCGGCATTTTAGTCTTTATGCCGGTACACATTATTGGCTTGATAACCTTGGTCAGCGCCTCCATCTGGGATATTGTATTGCTGCGAAAACCCTCATCTTCTCATGAAACCACATCCAAATAATTTAAGAACGCGTAGCCTAAACCATCTGATAATTAAAAGGTGTAAATCATGTCGAACTGTTGCCCAAATAGCAATCAGAAATACACAAACCTCAAACGACATACTTGTCCAGAAAGCAATAAGGAATATGGGGAAGTCCCCTATAAAACCATATTGCATCATGTTAAAGCACCATGGAGTTTAGCACCAAAAAAACAAACCTATTATTTTTGTTCTGACCCTGATTGTGATGTTGTCTATTTTGCTTATGACAATTCAACCATTCGCAAAGACCAACTCCGAACGAAGGTGGGTATAAAAGAAAAATCTGGTGATGCGTTGATCTGCTATTGCTTTGATGTTTCAAGAGCGACAGCTCAGACCAATGAAAAAACAAAAGCGTTCGTCATTGAACAGACAAAAAAATCCTTGTGCTCCTGCTCGACGCATAACCCATCGGGAAAATGCTGCTTAAAAGATTTTCTTAAATATACCCATAGCGTTTGAGATTTAGGTTCTGAGTGTGTGACCTATTCATTTCCTGACAAGGCGAAATGACGAGTAATAGCTGGCTATACCGCTACGATCCTTTCTCAGAAGCGGATATTTACTCAACTTATTAAAAAATCGGAGCTTTAAAAGAACTACCGAGGTACCCCTATGGGTTGTGTTTCAAAATTGTATAAATATTAGCCGATTATTTTCTAATAATGTCTAAATTTTTCTTGTTTCAGTTGCAAAACTTTCTCATTTTAGCTCCTCACATTGATAGCAATACTTTAGATTTTATGCAAATATAGCGTTTATGCTACTTATACTACCGAGCGACACGGTTTAGCCCACAAGCTTCACCCCTTTTATTTAGGGCTGCATGAATTCTTGGACTACCGTATGTGCCATGGCTTTGTTTATGAATTGCCTTGATTTTTTCAGTTATCATTTTATTATCTTTGCTTCGTTGACTTTCAGGTCTACTTTGCCAGGCATAATAGCTGCCGCGCTTTACTTCCAGTACATGGCACAAAATTGATACTTAGGTGTGATTGCACACCCTCTTAATTCCCTGGCTACGTTGAAATTCCTCGCAATAGTCCGCTATTACTTGTCATTTCGCCTTGCCGGGAAATGAATAGGACGCGCACACTCAACACCTAAATCTCAAACGCTACGGGTATAGTTCCNNNCTATACTTAAGCAGCAACTATGTATCGTTAACCTGCCACGCCCAACTACGTTTTTAGTTTAAACATTCTTCATTTAGCGACAGTTTTTAAAAAAATAGACCCTCAATTCATTGTATAGTTACAGACATAAAAAAAATTTCATAGTTAACAAAACCTTAACTTAAGTAACGCTAGCATAACCATGGCTCAATATTTGCTACATTATTTTGTATAGCATTTCTATGAAAATTTCAAAAAAACACTGACAAGGTCTTGCGGAACAACCCCGCACAAAAGGAATGGTTACTTTAGCTTATGAAAAAGAAAACATGTATTTTAGGGTCTTGCCTTTTTATTCTTGTATTGACGTTGCTCTGCGGTTGGCAAACGGCGATTGCCGCGACTCCGGTAACCATTGCTGCAAGTGACGATGATGGTCACATTCCGGCAAACACCATGGATGATGATCTGAGTGGTTCATCACGGTGGTCAGCACAAGGGCAAGGACAATGGATACGCTACGATTTCGGACATAGCCAATCACTTGAAAAAATTCGTATTGCCTTTTACAAAGGAAATAAACGTAAGGCCTCTATTCAAATTCAGTCTTCAGACGATGCCGTGACCTGGGTGACTTACGTTGCAACGGAGAGCCGTGGTGACACAACAAGCTTTGAAGATTTTTTTCTGGGTGATATCAGCGCTCGTTATTTCCGTATAGTGGGCTTCGGCAATGAAAAAAATGACTGGACCAGCATTACCGAGGTTGAATTTGTAGAATCGACTTCAAATAATAACGATTTTACCGATTCAATCAGCGAAGTCACCGCTACAGCCAGTGATTATGATAATCGTCCTCGTAGAAGGAGTTACCCTGCAGGTAATACCATTGATAATAACCTGAACCCAAAGTCACGATGGTCAGCTCAAGGTAATGGCCAGTGGCTACAACTGGACTCAGGTCAACCCAAAAACGTAGCCGGTGTTGCTATTGCATTTTATAAGGGCAATAAACGTACCGCCAACTTCACATTACAAACAAGTCTGGATGCAGTAACTTGGACGACCCAATTAGAAAATCAAATCAGCTCTGGCACAACATTGGATTATGAAACTTTTACTTTCCCTGATGTCTACACACAGTATGTACGTGTGGTTGGCTACGGTAATTCTAGCAATGACTGGAATAGTATCGTCGAAATTTTTGCACTTGATGGAAGCCAGACATCGATCGATCCCGTCGAGCCCGCTAAAAACCCTGAAAATAACCTGGGTAACTTTAATTTAAAAAAATGGAAATTAACGTTGCCTGTTTCTCAAAGCTTTTATTATGGCAATGGGCGTCGTTCTACCGCAGAAATCTTACCTTACGGGGCAAGCGGATCGACAGTAAGATCACTCAATGAAGGTTTTGCAGACAAAGAATTTTTCTTTATCAATCAAAATAAGGCAATGGTTTTTAGAACCGCATTAACCCGTGGCGGTACAACCACTCCTAACTCGTCCTACGTTCGTACTGAACTACGAGAACTTTACGATTGGACACCTGGAAAAAGCAGTGGTAATGCCAACTGGAATAATGAAGGCTCACACAAGTTAGAAGCCAGATTAAAGGTCGTTGAGTATTGGACAAAAGACCCTCAAACGGTGGTAGGACAAATTCACGCTAAAAATTCCAAAAAAGCACTCATTAAACTTCAGTGGGATGGCCCAAATAAACCCGTACGGGCGATCATTAATGAAAACCCAAAATCTGGCAAACCCTTTAGTTTATATTTCGATGTCGTCGATACCGCGGAGTTTAATTATGAACTCAGTCTAAATGACAATACGCTGAGTATTACAGTTAACGGGTTAACTCAATCGGTCACTTTTGGGGAAAATGGCATGAGTGCCTCCTGGGACAAACACGTTTTTTTCTTCAAAGCGGGCAACTATCCGCAAGCCGACAAAGAGGGCGGTGGTTTGTTTGAAGTCCATTTTTTCAAATTAAAGATAGCGCACTCATAACAAGTTACACGCACTGATAAATAGTTAATGTTCACCCATATTGACAAGCCCTAATACTTCAGCAACGATCCGCTGCGGGCTAATGGCAGTCAAACACTGTGTATGCCCCAGTGGGCAAACTCGTTTAAAGCAAGGCTGACACTCTATCGGCTGTATGACTATTTTTGCTTGATCGTGCATGGGCGGCGTGAACTTAGGGTCGGATGAGCCATAAATCGCGACCAAAGGTCGATTTAATGCAGCGGCAACATGCATCAAGCCTGAGTCATTGCTAACCACAACAGTACAAAGTGATAATAAATCTATGGCTTGACCCAAGGAGGTTTGCCCTGCGAAGTTGTGTATGTCTTTGCCTGTTGCTCGACAAATTGCATCTGCTGCTGCCTTATCTTTCTCCGAACCGAACACCCAAATTGTCCAGCCTTGGGCGGCTAACTGTTTGGCCACTTCGGCATAATAGTCGACTGGCCAACATTTAGCGGGGCCATATTCTGCACCAGGGCAAAGCCCTAAAACTTTGGTTTGTACTTGTTTTAGACCCAGAGCTTGCAAGCTAGCCTGTATATGGAATGGCTCAACACTCAGCCGGGGTAAGGAAACCTTGGGTATGGCGTTTACTTCAGGGCCACTGGCTAATGCAACAAAACGCTGCACGGTCATACGCAAGCGTTGTTTATCTAAATAACGCAAATCATTCAGCAAACCCCAGCGTAACTCTCCTTTATAGCCGGTTCTTTTTTTTATATTAGCCCAAAAAGGAATGAGTGCTGATTTGAATGAGTTAGGTAAAACGATAGCCTGGTCATAGGCTTTGGCACGTAGTTTACGTCCGATTTGATAACGTTGACCTAGCGCTAAGCGGCCATGCCCCAATGGCATGATTAAAGCCTCATGCACTTCGGGCATACGAGCTAAAAGAGGATGTGTCCATGCCGGTG
>JAADHS010000180.1 GCA_013151745.1 Gammaproteobacteria bacterium
CCTGTTTCAATTGATTTAGGTTTATTAAAAAACCGTCAAGGCCGCAAAGGATGGATACCGGGTGAGTTTTGGTTTGATGGCGCAACACAAATATTTTCGGAAGTTGATAATGTCACTGATTGAAACATTTGATTATGAATATGTTGAGCCTACACAGGATGAAAAACTGAAAACATGGTGCGATATAAAAAAACACCTACCAGAATTTGCAGAATTTATGCTCGAACTAAAAACTGCATTCGGTAAAATAACCAACGTGGAAATTAAAGTTAAGTGGAAAAACGAACCTACTACATCAACAACGAAGCCGAAAGAAATCAGCTTATATTGCGTATGGGTAAAGCCAAGGTTGAAAAGCCCTGGGTGGTTGCTGTGAGTTTCGTTGAGTCAGTGCGTAGTGCAAAACAGAATCGTTTGTACTGGATGTGGATCCAAGAAATTATTAATCATATTACTGTGACAATGGGTGAAACAAAAACAAAACGCCAGATTGATGCCTGGTTGTTGGATATGTTCGCACCAACAGAACAATCAGAATTCCGCGGGAAAAATTTCACTGTAGTCACAACAACCAGTGATATGACGCAAAAGCAAATGAGCCAATACTTGAATAATATTGAATTGTATTGCCCAACTGAACTTGAATTAGTTTTAACGCATCCACCAGATTTATATGAAACCGCTTAAGGTGCTTGATTTATTTTCTGGCATAGGTGGCTTTTCATTAGGGCTTGAACGCGCAGGAATGGAAACAATTGCTTTTTGTGAGATTGAACCTTATCCACGGAAAGTTTTAGAAAAGCATTGGCCCAATACGCCTATTTTTAAAGATGTGAGGAAATTAGATGGTAAGCAATTCAGAGGAACAGTTGAGCTTATTTGCGGCGGGTTCCCATGCCAGCCGTTTTCCGTTGCCGGAAAGCAGCGAGGCAAAGAAGATGACCGTCACCTCTGGCCTGAAATGTTGCGCCTTGTTAAAGAAATCAGGCCCACTTGGGTTATTGGGGAAAATGTTGCTGGGTTCATCCGAATGGCACTCGACGATGTGTTACTTGACCTGGAAGCCGAAGGCTACACCACGCAATCGCTTGTTATACCAGCTTGTGCCGTTGGTGCAGTCCACCGAAGGAATCGAGTATGGATTATTGGCCACGCCGAACACAATGGACATATTACCGAGCCGAAGCTTCAAAGCGATGAAGCACCAAGCCCAGAATGGATCACGCAAAAACAGGATAAAGCCGAGCAACTTGAGGGAGCAAGTCGATCCACAAATGAATCTTGCTTACGACGAGGCGAGGGCAGCGAACAACAATATAACGATCCAAGATTTATGGAGGAAAGAGGGAAGGGTGGGCGTGATGAAGGTTGTTTTCGAAAAAACAGAAACGACTTTAAACCCATCCGAACACCGGTTGAATCACCTATTTGTCACCGAGATGATGGGCTTCCCGATAGGGTGGCTAGATTGAAAGCTTTAGGTAATGCAGTAGTCCCACAGATACCAGAATTAATTGGCAGAGCAATTATGGAAATAGAAAATGAACACGCTGCTTAAAAGAAAACCTATCCGCTCAAAGAAAATCCGTAATTCCGCGAGAGGTGAACCCTGCACAATGAACAGCCCTGTATGCACGGGCGGCGGTGATGATGGAACTGTGTTCTGTCATTACCCAGCGGCGATTATTTGATTTGGGTTTGATTACTGTTAAATGAGGAAATAATTATGCAACTGAAATTAGAAGAACATGATGTATCAATAACAAACGTTAATTTACGCCGCGAACTTGCAATGAATGGTGATGAAGCGTTTGAGAAAATACTTTATTCAGAAAATGGCAACTCAGAGTTTGAAAAACATGTTGTTGTGATCAATAACTCACTTGATGAAAATCACGCGAAAGAATTTGACGATGCGAAGTTGTGTAAATTTAAGGCCACACCTAAAAATGGCCACATCATTGATTTATCTTTTCAAATTCAATTACACCCATCAGATGATCAAGTTCATTAGCTAACCGATGGCTATGCCCGTGAAATTTGGACGGTGGAAGTTAAAGGCTCAAAGCAAATGGATTTGAATCTTGTTGATGATGGGCCTAATGATCCAGACAATCTGGCTGCTTAATTAATTTAACAACCCAAAAAGGAATGAAAAATGTCGGATTTTAAATATGAACTAGAACAAGAAGTAAAAGTATCGTGTAGCAACGAGCAGGGCTCAATCATTGGTAGAGCCGACTATACCGAAACAGAAAATAATTATTTTATTCGGTATAAAAATGCGAGCGGTATGGCAGTAGAACAATGGTGGGCTGAAAACGCTATTGAGGACGCTTAAATGAATTCGCTCCCGTTTCCCGATAAAAAATATCAGGTGATCTTGGCAGATCCACCATGGCAATATTCTGATTCTGCCAACGCCGGGAAGCGTGGAGCCGTTCATAAATACGAAGTAATGGATTTGCAATCTCTCTGTGATTTACCTGTTGCAGATATTGCCGATGAAAATTGCGTTTTATTTATGTGGGTGACACCACCGTTTTTGGAAGATTGCTTCCAAGTCGCTAAAGCATGGGGCTTCACATATAAAACAAAAGCATTTTGCTGGATAAAGCACACCGAAAAAGCTAAAGAACATTTTGGCATGGGTAATTGGACACGCGCCAACAGTGAAGATTGTTTGTTGTTCACCAAAGGCAAACCAAAACGAGTTAATGCCTCTGTTCGCCAGGTTATTCGAAGTCGAGTCCTGCAGCATTCTGTAAAGCCACCTGTCACTAGAAACCATATTTGTCAATTAATGGGTGATATTCCACGAATTGAATTGTTTGCCAGGCAGAAGGTTGAAGGCTGGGATTACTGGGGTAGTGAGGTTTTAGAGTGACAGTTAAACTCCTAAATTGCGATTGTATGGAGTACATGGCAACGGTACCAGATAAAGAATTTGATCTGGCTATAACGGATCCACCGTATTTTAGTGGCCCTAATAAATCAGGCTACTATGGCAAGGGTTATTCGAGCTTAGGTGTACAGCGTGCGAAACATTATGATGATGTTAAAAACTGGGATATTCCTAAAAGAGAATACTTTGAAGAATTAAAACGTGTAAGCAAAAATCAAATTATTTGGGGAGCTAATCATTTTTCCGATGTTTTTAATCCAACATCTTCATGCTGGATAGTCTGGGATAAAGATAATGGGAAATCATCATTTGCCGATGCTGAGCTAGCTTACACATCATTCAGCTCTGCAGTTAGAATTTTCAAATACATGTGGAATGGTATGCATCAAGGTTCTTTTGGTGGTGATGTCAGGAAAAACACGCCACGAATTCACCCAACTCAAAAACCGGTACCGCTTTATGATTGGTTGCTAAAAAACTATTCACAACCAAACCAAAAGATACTTGATACCCACCTTGGATCGGGCTCAAGCGCAATAGCAGCACATTATTTCGGATGTGATTTTGTTGGCTGCGAAATAGACGCTGATTATTTTAATGCAGCAACTGAACGATTTAGTAGGGAAACCAAACAAGTAGCAATGTTTTGAATAAAGACGCAGCTATTCAAATTTTAAAAGTGATGAAAAATATCAATAAACCAACGACCGCTGATGAAATCTTTGATAGGGGAACAATGTTGCGATACACGGTGCACCAAATCGAGGGCCATTTAGACAGAATGCGCAAATACGGATTAATTGAATTGGAAGATCGCGAATATTTGGTTAAGGTAAATCATGGCTAGGCGACAAGCTGCAAGGGTCGATGGAAATCAACCTGACTTAGTTGAGTACTTACGTGCACTTGGAGCAACTATTCAGCACACTCATACTGTGCCGGGTGCCCTTGATATTATTGTTGGTTTTAGAGGGATTGATCAACGTGTTGAGATAAAAGATCCGCTGCAACCAAAGTCAAAGCAGAAATTAACTGATTTGGAGGCTAATACTTTTCTCTCATGGAAGGGTAGGACACCAATTGTTTTATTTAATAAAGCTGATTGCAAGCTATTACTTAAAAAACTTCACGCTGAACGCATGGCAATAAATAAACTTGAGTTATAGCGTGAAAACAACAATTATTAAGTATGAGCCAAAATTCATTTTCACACAGGACGAAAATATATGAAAAACACTTTAAACCTAAAACAGCTAGGCATAACCATCATTGTTATTTTCGGGATGATGTTTGCCGGGGCAGCCCAAGCGGTAAAGGTCGGAAAGTATCAAGTTGGGATGATATTAGATCCTATTTCAGCAGCAGCAACGTGGAAGTCAGCGACAGGATACGAATGCCGAGTGGTAGACCAAAGCGAGTTGCTAAGTCTATTAAGCGTAGTTGAAAACAAAACCGAAAAACAAGCCATTAAAATTATCGAGGGGATCAAACAAACACGCACGCTAACAACAAGTGAAATTGCTTTCTGTAAAAAATTAATCGTATTAGATAAAAAAGCGAAAATTTGGAAAGTGGCAGTCAGCTTAAGATGTGGCTCAACACGCAAAGAACCTTGCCCAACCCGGCCCACTAAAAATATAGTAACGGTTGGCGCAATAAAAATGTTGGGCATAACCACAAAAATCAAAGCTGCAATAGGTTTAATTTGCGGTGAGAAAATAAAAGGCATTAATAAACGATATGAGTATCGGGAAGTTAAAATAAGTGATGACAATTATGCGGCGGTGTGCGAATAATGGCTTATATTTTTCCAATAGACTGCACTTCTCCTCGACAACGAGTTGAATATTGTTATCGTGCGCAAGAGTTATTACGACGTTTACACAATAAAGTCGGTAGATGGTATAAAACAGGATTAACGCAAACACAGTATAATAAATTCCCCGCAAGGATTAAAAACCGTCTTGACTACGTTCCACAAATTACTGAAGCACAGTGGAAGTGGTTTTTAAGAAATATGTACCGTAAATTAGAAACAGCAATTACGATTGAGTTATTGAAAAATAGAATGCTATTAAATGATTCCACACAGTGGTCTATTGACCCTTCAGATTTTGATACTACTGTCTAATGGCACTTGAAGACTTAACAACGTATACGCTAGTTGACCCGGCCAGTGATTACACAGTTACAGTAGATAGAGTTGCATCTGATACCGCAAATAGAGATACAACTGCCAAGGTTTATGATGATAAAGGTGCTGCATTTTTTAATGGTGACTTTATCCACCAGTTTGATTCAGAATTAACAAGCAGTACAACAGGTAGCTCAGCTTACTGGTTATGTAATTGGTTAATGGCCGATGTCGTCAGTAACTACATTGATATAGTTATTGCAAATGGAGATTGTCTATCAACATTTTTCCACGGTAGCGGAACAACTTTTTATCTTCGTGAAGTAGACGGCGGTGTAGAATATCAGGATACATGGACATTTACTGAAGGAATAACGTACTATTTCGAGGTTGAAAGAGATGAAACGGTAGGCACTTATGGCACTATTTATTGCAGAATTTACAGTGATTCAGCAAGAACAACATTATTAGTCACTTTAAATGTTGCATTAAATAGCTCAAAGAAAGATTACAGATATATTTATACTGCATCAAGCCCAAATACGAGTAGTGGAGATAGTGCAACAGGGTGGGCCGAGAAATATGAGCTTAATATTGCGGCAGGTGGTGTAATTAAAACAATATCAGAAATAGGTTTTGGAGCTGATGCTTTGGATATAGCTGTAAACCAAAGTGTTGCAGAAATCGGTACGGGTAATGACGGCTTCCCGCCATTAAGTGCCAGCGTCAATACTTCTGATATTGGGAGTGGCACCGATGCATTAATATTATCTTCACTACATGCAATATCTGAATCAGGTATTGGCTCTGAATCATTAAATATTTCCCCATTGATAACGGTTGTTGATAATGGCTTAGGTGTTGATGGGCTCACACTTGCAATATCTGTTTCACTTTCAGATTCAGGTACCGGCCAGGATAATCTCAGTGTTTTAACGTCAATCTTGAAAGTTGTCGCTGATTCAGGCCAAGGAAGTGATTTAATATCACAAGTCTCCGCGCAGTATTCTATCTCAGAAACAGCAAAAGGCATCGATCAAACGATTTTATCCGTGTTATTATCGTTAAGTGAGGCAGCTACCGGCTTTGATTCTGTTAGTGCGATCACCACTATCATTAAAAAAGTGCTGGAAAATGCAACCGGTTCAGATTCGGTGAGTGCAACCGTTTCTGTCTCAATAGAAGATGTGGCTAGTGGTGCCGAGGCTTTGTTATTAAATTCACTATTGGCACTTGTTGAAACAGGATTGGGGCTTGATGTTGTAAATAACTTTGACTCAAGCAGCCGGATCACTACAATTACATTTAGTTTAAG
>JAADHS010000260.1 GCA_013151745.1 Gammaproteobacteria bacterium
TGTTTGCCAGTTTTGAGTGACGGGGACTATAAGATTTCGCGTAAATATCGTAACTGCAATCCTGCGTGACCATACGATAACGAACCAACAAGCTGGTACCCGGTTTGTAGCGAATATAGTTTTTATGCAATGACTGGATGGCAATCTCCGGTATCGCCTGTTGCAGACTACGCATGAGTTGTTGCGTATCCAGCAAGTGAATGAGACCGGTGATTTCTTTATCTTTTTGTAACCAATCTAGTCCGTTAGTTTTTATCATGAAGACACCTCTCATGTTGTTCGCTATCTATGCCTTTTTTATCCAGCTGGAATAGCGCCATAAAATGGCGATTGGTTTTCAGAAATTCGCCGGGGCTGGCGCAGATCAATAGCTTTCCCTGTGCAAATAGCGCGACCCGATCCGCTTGCAAGGCCGCTTCCAGGCGGTGGGTGATATGCAGTGTTGTACGATGCTGTGCCAGGCGTTTTAATGCCTGGGTGACCTTGACCTTGTATTCATTTTTTTTATCCAGCCCGGTGGTGGGTTCATCGAGAATCAGTAATGGGGTATCTTGCAAGGCTGCGCGGGCGATAGCGATACGCTGGCGTTGCCCCTGTGACAATGTGACGCCGCGCTCACCTACTGCGGTTTGATAGCCTTCGGGGAATTGCTGAATGAATTCATGGGCATTGGCAATTTGTGCTGCTTTTTCAATGTCTTCTTTGGAAGCTGAGGGTTTGCTGACCGCGATATTGTCCATAATCGTGCCTGAAAACAGTAATCCATCTTGCAATACCACGCTCATTTGCTTGCGTAGTGATGACAGGGTAAAGTCGCGAATATCGGTCTGATCAAGCAACACGGCGCCCTGCTGGGGGTCATATAAACGCAATAATAAATTAGATAATGTGGTTTTCCCGCTTCCCGAAGCCCCGACGACGGCCAGCGTTTCACCTTTGCGTATATCCAGATTGATGTTTTTCAGAACAGGATGACCTTCGGTATAGGCAAACTGAATATTTTGAAAATGAATATCGCCATGAAAGGCCGGGGCAGGATAAGCCTCTGATTTATCCTTGATTTCAGGTTCCTGTTGTAAAACTTCCAAGACCCGTTCTCCCGAGGCCGAAGCCTTGGCAAGTCGTGAGGTATATTTGGCAAAATCCCGTAGCGGACGAAACACACGCCTGAGGTAAAATACAAAAATCAATAATTCACCAGGACTCAATGTGCCTGCTAATACATGGTGAGCACCAAACCAGAGTACCAATGCCAGAGCAATGGCAATTTGTACATCCACCAGACGCTCCAGTCCGGCTGCTAAACGCTTGGCTTTCACGCCTTCTTTCAAGCTTTTTTGATTTTGTCCCGAAAAATGACTGGAAAAAGCATCCTCCAGTGATAAGGACTGGACGGTTTTGATGGCACCCATCGTCTCCGCTGCTGTGGCCGCCATGGCACCTTCGCGTTTTCTGTTTTTTCGTGATACGTGCTGAATTTTTCGACTTTTGAACAGGGTTAGAAAAAACAGCATGGGCATGATGGCGATGACGATCAGGGTCAGTTGCCAATTCAACCAAAACATCACGGCCAACATTCCAGCCAGAACCAGGATATTGCCTAACAGGGGCAAAATAGCCGTTACCGTGACTTCCCGCACCATGCCGACATCGCTGAGTAAACGCATCACTAAATCGCCACTGCGAGCTTGTGAGTGATAAGACAGCGATAACGTCTGCATATGTTTGAATAATTGCTCACGTACCCGCATTAATACTCGACTGCCCACCAATGCAAAAGCAATCGTACTGATGTAGGTAAAGAAAGCCCGTAATGAAGCAAACAAAATTAATGCAACAGCCAGCAAGCTCAAAAATTCATTAACCGAAAGATTGTTCACTGAGGCGGGGAGTATGCCCTGCGTTTTACCTTGTTGTGAATTCGTCACCAGATCAATCACAAATTTGAGTGGCCACGGTTCCAGTAAACTGAATGCCGTTTGCAGAAACAAGGCCAGCATCGCTATGGCAATCGTGCCTTTGTGTTCTTTGATAGCCGGTGCAAAATAGCGTACAAACCGCAAGATACCCGGCGCAGCAGCCCGCATGCTTTTGGGGCGAGCCATCAGTTGGCCGTTCCCGCAGCTTGGGATGCGCGTCTTGGCTGAGTGTCAATTTCTGATACCTGTTCCAGAATTCGTTGCGCAACCGCATCCCAAGTATAGTGAGCAAAGATATACTGCTGGGCTTGATAACCCAGCTGTAAAGCTTGCTGTGGATGGTCAACCAACTGTTGTAAAGCCTTGCTTAATGCCGATGCCGAGCCGGGTGTAACCAGCAGCCCCTGTTGCTCATGCTGAATGATCGTTTTTATTTGCCCAATATCGCTGGCAATAACGGGTAAGCCCGCAGCCATATACTCAAACACTTTCAGCGGCGAAAAGTAAAAATTATCCAGTGCCGGGTACGGCGCAACTGCAATATCCATTTTTTCTAGCCAAAATGGAATATCAGCAGGTGAAACGGCGCCGGTAAACTGAATTTTGTTGCTGATCTTTAATTCACTTGCCAACGTTTCCATTGCCGCCCGCTGTGGCCCCTCGCCAACAATCAATAAAGAGACGCTTAACTCTAAATTTTTTTGACAAAAATCGGCGAAAGCGGATAACAAATATTCCAATCCATGCCAGGGTTTTAAAGTACCGACAAAGCCAATGGTGAGCTCATCGGTGACGGCGCGAAGCACGGGGGAGGACAAGGAGGAAAAACGCTGTGGGTTCACGGCATTGGGTGTGACGATAATGGGACGTGTTGCGGGTGATGTGCTGATCGCCATAACAAATTCGTGCACATAGTCGGCGACCGCTTGTGAAACACAACAAACCAGGCTGGCATGTTTAAAATTGTATTGTGCAATACTCACGGCCTGACGTTCATGGACTAAGCCTCGATAGGTTTTTGATTCCTCGATCAGTGGTGCATTCACCTCCAAAACCGCAGAAACGCCTTGTTTTTCTGCACATTCCACGCCGACCTGGCTCCATAGAGAGTAACGCTCATAGATCAGATCAAAGGCTTTTTCCTGTAATAATCGATCCATAAACCAGTCGTGTGATTGCATCGCATCAACTTCGCGTTGTGCACGGTTTGCTTTACCCAAGCTGCTTTTCCGGGAGGGGAGTGTGATGCATTTCACCTGCTGTAAATCGGCAGGCGCCTCTCCGCCTTGATGGCTGGCAAACAAGGTGACGTCCATGCCCAGTTTCAAAAAGGAGCGAATTATTTCCTGTAGGTGTAATGAGGCTCCCTTACAACCAAATACGGGAATACCTGGGTCGGCACAGAGATAAGCAATACGCATCATGCGGACTCCCTGCTGGAGGCATAAGAAAACTGTTGACGAATCAGGGCCGTGTTGCGGTCTACATCAAAATTTTCTTCAATAAGCTGACGTGCCCGTCGCGACAAGTGCTCGCGCTGCTGTCCATCAACCAGTAACGCCGCAATGGCTACCGCCAGACTTTCGGCATCATGCTGGGGAACTTGATAGCCCGTTTTCTGGTGTTTGATGACCTCGGGAATCCCGGTCACATCGGTTGAGATACAAGGGGTACCCAATGCCATGGCCTCCAAAAAAACGGTGGGTAAGCCATCCCGGTTGCCATCTTCGGCTATCACGCAAGGCGCGACAAAAACAGCGGCGGACTGAATCGCCAGACGAATTTTGTTTTGCGGAAGGGGGCCTGTCAGCGCCACCATATCTTGTACATTCTTGTCTATAATCTGCTGGGCAAGCGATTGACTCAAGCTGCCCATGCCAATAATACGACAGCGAAAATTAATCCCTTTCTGCTTCAGTATGGCGCAGGCATCAATCAGGTAACGATAGCCTTTTTTCTCAACCAGTCGACCAATTCCCAATATTTCTGGCTGACGTTGTAAAGGCGACTGCCAACTAAATTGGTCGAGATCCATACCATTGTAAATACGATGAATAGTGGACGGAATTTTGCCTAGGCGTTGTTGCAAATAACCCAGATTATAGTCACTGACCGTAATGCTAAATGCGGCATCAGAAAATTTTTCTCGCAAATCTTTAGTACAGGTCGACTCATGAAAAATATCGACGGCATGGGCAGTAAAGCTATACGGTACTCCAGAAAACAAAGCGGCCAGTCTTGTCACCTCAGCAGGATCCGTTGCAAAATGGGCATGGAGATGAGTAATACCTAAGCACTGTACCTGCTCAGCCAGAACCGCAGCCTGTAATAGCTCTCGCGCGTTGTGATTGAGGTTGTCTGACAGATACCGACGCAACCCAGGCAATTTGATAGCCCATTGTTCCATCATATTCAACCAGCTATCTGCCTTGTGTTTATTATAGGGTAGATAGTGCACAGACGCTTTGACCTGGGAAATGATATCCTGAAAATGCGTATCATTAGGTGGTCGCAGTGAAAAAATATCAATCTTTGTACCCACTCGTTCGTGAGAAAGTATTTCATTGACGATAAAGGTTTCTGAATATCTTGGGTATCGTTTGACGACATAGCCGATATGTTGTTTTGGAGCAGACATGGTTGGGGTTGCCTTATTTTAAGGGACTGTAAATAAATAACTTAGCATTCTACTTGTCCATCATTTCGTCTCCGGTGTTGCTCAAAGGCTTACATACAACGAGCATGAGCACCTTTGAGCGTCTTGGAGACGAAACGCTAGCCGGAGCAGAATGCTAAGTTATTTATTTACAGGCCCTAAAATCAAAGCTTTAAAAGAAAATTACAGCGTGTTTAAAATGAAGCGCACTCATTATTTTGAGTCTGGGACAGCTTGCCCTCTGTTTTTTTACGCAAGAGCAATATATTTCGATTTGGTATCGACCCCGAATTTTTTGTAATCATTAACTGCTTTTTTACTTCCACCAAGGCACTAAACTGCATAACCGCGGAAGGTGTGTTGTTAATCTGATTGTTGAGTAATCGGGAAATCGCCGTGGATAATTTATTTACATTAAGATCATCAGGATGGATAAATTGCAATAGCTGCAATTCTGAAAAGCGTTTAGCACGTATTAACTGCTCCTCAACCGGTTGAGCCCTTGGAATACAAACAATCCGCTTTTCGAGGCTTAATGCTTCGCACAATGTGTTATAACCGGCCATACAAACCACAACATCAGCGGCTTTCATAAAACTAAGCAGATGCGGTGTGAACTCCAGTAAAGTTATTTGTTGACACGATTTAGCGCGCTCAATAAGCGTACGTTGCGCACTTTCTGTCAGCTCGGGTCCATGTACAACGACAGCATGAATATTTCCCCCCAAAGTATGATTTTGCCAAAACGCCAAAAAGTTATTCAGGACAGGTTCACCATCAGCACCGCCACCTGAAGTGACAAGAATTATTTTTTCTTGTTGAATTTCTAATTTTTTACGGACCCATTGCTTACTTTTCAAGTCACTTTGATCGCTCTTCAGATAACCGCAGTAATGGACTTTTTTCTGACAGGACAAAGGGAAACGATATTTTTGGCTGGCATCATAAACGGCCTTACAACCGACAATAAGGACTTGTTCATAATAACGGTCTATGGCCTCAAAGTAGCCTTTGTTCTGCCAATAGGCATGAGTGACATCGGCATTATCCAGAATATCTCTCAGTACCAAAAATAGTCTGGGCAATTGGTTTGTCTGCTGTAAAAACTGTAATACAGGTGCCCATTCTTTTTTTAGACCCAAGGGTTTTTTATCGATCAGAATGACATCGGGTTTAAAATCCCGAACCGTACTTAATATCAGGTTCGAACGCATTTTAACCGTATCTGTTATATTCAATCCCAAAAACCTTGGCTGATAATCACCTTGAATAGAGCGAGAAATAGTCGGCAATTTCACATAGTCAATTCCCTCACTGAGACGAAATGAATGCAACATGGGAGAGCCCGAAATCAGCAAGAGTGACATGTTTTCTACAGAGCGATTAAGATACTCAGCAATGGAAAGCATACGGCGGATATTTCCAAGCCCGAAGGTGTCATGCGTGTAAATAACTACTTTCATTTGAGCCACTTTTAGGTGTTGTTTGCATAAGAGACTTTGCAGGCGTACAACGTCTTCAGTTGCCGCGAGCAAACAGCGCTTCTAAACTAAGGAGATTACATTAAAAATAAGCTGGAATAATATAAAGTATAGAATTTTCAAAGGAGGGAATAATCCCTTCTTAGACTATTTTGTTTTCCTGATTTGAAATCAGAGTGAAGTATTTAAATTTCATAGTGGTATCCTCATTATTCCATTTTTCTGATATTCAAAATCATTTTGAGAGAAGGAACCTATAGGATAAAAAAAGAACCTTAAGAAAAACTGAAGATGTCCTAATTAATGATTGGTCTGGATCAACTGCATTTTTTAGGTTGATGGTGGCAGCGACCTCTTAAGCTGTGTAAAGTGTACTTCTATAGCAAATATGACAGGATACAATGTGGATTCAAAACGAATAACGAGTGGCGAAATTTTGCACAATGACGAGGCTGAGGAACGGGCGATACGACCCAGGCTACTAGCTGATTATATTGGCCAGCCCAAGGTCAAGGAACAATTAGAAATTTTTATTAAAGCGGCGAAGAAGCGAGGTGATGCTCTTGACCATACTCTGATTTTTGGTCCGCCCGGTTTAGGAAAAACAACGCTGGCTAACATTA
>JAADHS010000001.1 GCA_013151745.1 Gammaproteobacteria bacterium
ATGGCAACAATTGGAATTGCTAGAAGTGGTAACGCAAGCCCTTCAATCGCCACTGAACATACGGATGTAATCTGTAAACGTTTCTAAAACGACCACAGCCGAAATTTTTTCGGTGATCATTACTAGCCCCTATCGCCCGTGGAAATTAAAATTTAGGTATGATTGCACGCCCTCTTCATTTCCTGGATACGTTGAAACTCCTCGCAATAGCCAATATCCTTTGGTTTTTTCAACAAGAGCCAGATAGTAATTGTGCCTTAACTATTGTAAGATTTAGAAACCTTATGATCAGATTAGGGATAAAAATTAAATAACTTATGCAAGTGGCGCACAAATTTGGTTTCTATTTGAACGTTCTGATTGAGAAAAAACGCAGATCTATGGGCTAAAGTGCGTGTTTTTTGATTGAAGAACGTTCAAAGAGGAGTCGAAGTTGTGACGCCAGATGTATAAGTTATTTAATTTTCATCCCTTAGTATTATTTACTTAGGATCGACTGATGCAACCAGACCTATCTGCACTTGACATGGAATATGAATGGCTTATTCCTGTATTTATCGGCGTAGCTATGCTGACCCTTGCCATCATGTTTTTAAAATATGTTGTACTCTCACCAAAAAATGACGAAGACGACGAGAAATAAAGTTAATGACAACAGCAACCCACAGTATATTAAGAAAAGTTTATCTTTTCAAGGATTTATCTGAAAATAATCTAACTGAATTGGCAAAGCAAACCACATTAAAACACTTTCCAAAAAATGCCATTTTAGTGAATGAAGGTGATGATACCGACTCTTTATACATCATTGAATCAGGTAAAATAAAAATTTATGTCGGCGATGAAGAAGGTAAAGAAATCATTTTGACGCTGCATGGTTCTGGCGATTATTTTGGAGAAATCTCATTACTCGATGGTGCCCCCCGCTCTGCCTCAGCTATGGCGCTGGAAGAAAGTAAACTATATATCATCAAAAAACGACAATTTGAGAGTTTTCTACTTAACGACCCTGAGGTTTGCATGCGCGTGATGCGCGGATTAACACATCGTTTACGAGAGTTGACCGATAGCGTACGAGACCTCGCTTTAATTGATGTTTATGGACGTATTGCCAAAAAACTGACTTCAATGGCTCATGACGAAGAAGGAAAACAAATTATTTCTCAAAAATTGACGCATAAAGAAATCGCAGCCATGATCGGCTCATCAAGAGAGATGGTCAGCAGAATAATGAAAGAACTCAGTCGCGGGGGCTATATTCTTGTCGAAAAAGACCGCATGATTATCAATAAAAAAATGCCTGCTCGCTGGTAAAATAGCCATATTATGCCTCACCAAACCGCGATGCCACCACAGTAATGTTATCAGTCCCTCCTGCTTTGTTCGCCTGTTGCACTAACTGCTCACATAAATACTTGAGTGATAATGGCTTATGAATACGGATTTCTTCGCTAATGTCAGCATCACTCAACATATTAGTTAAACCGTCGCTACACATTAAAATAATATCACCGTCTTCGAAATGATAAACACTCAAATCAGCAACGACATTGGGATAAGGACCAATGGCTTTGATAATAATATTTTTTGGCGGCTCTTCACCCTGCCGGTTATTGTTGAGCCATAGCTGGTACAAGGTGTGATCCGTCGTTAACTGTTTTAATTGATTCTGGCGATAAAGATAAATCCGGCAATCTCCAGCATGAAAGAGGATAGCGGTGTTGCTGGCATTATCGGGTTTCCATAAACCGGCAATGGCCGCGCCCATGCCCGCCCCCCTGCGACATCCTTCCCGCTGGTTTTCCTGGTAGACCAGATCATTGGTTGTATTTATGCTATTGGAAACCCACTTTTTAAGCGTTAAATATCTTGTTTCCTGAGGCATTGTTTCTTTTTTATGGGTCTCTAGCAAATCCAGCTTCAACCTGAGTTGAGCTATGAGTTTCAATAATTCCGCTAATGAAGTCTGACTCGCAACAGCGCCATTACGATGCCCTCCCATGCCATCTGCCACAAGATACAAACCGAGCTGTTCATCAATAACAAAACCATCTTCATTGACCGTACGTTTCTGCCCCACATCGGTTAATCCTGCTGCATGAGGACTGCAGTACGCCTCCTTAAACTTCACTACTTGACTATCCTTTAGGAATGGAAATTAAATAACTTATACATCTGGCATCACAACTTCGGCTCCTCTTTGAACGTTCTTCAATCAAAAAATACTCACTTTAGCCCACTAGAGCTGCGTTTTTTCTCAATCAGAACGTTCAAATAAAAACCAAATTTGTGCGCCACTTGCATAAGTTCTTTAATTTTCATTCCTTAGTTCGCCTGAGTTAAAATAACAGTATAATCAACAGAGACCTCTGCTGACGAAATTTCATTCAAACCCAAACTTAACGCTTTCAAATAAACTTCGGCAGACTCCACTTCCGGTCTTTCTTCTGTAAACAAGGGGATGTCCGAAGCAATCAAGGTAATCATTTCTTTACCAAAGGGAGGGCCTATAGCCCATCGGGACTCTTTTTTATTATTGCCACCAATATTGACCACGGTATTACGAGAGAAGTAGTTCTCTATTTCTATTGCATTTGGCAGCAAATGCACAACCGTGCCATCAAGAAGAAAATAATCTACATACACATAGGCATCATAGCTTGGTGAAGTAATATTCAGTATTAAGGACTCACCCTCTTTAAATTGTAGCGGGTTATTTTTAGAAAACACCGAAAACTCGCTTGACTGATACGCTGCCAATAATTCAGTCACTTTGCAAAATGGCTTTGCTCTGACTTCCAACGTACTCGCCACATCAGTCACGCCTGACAATAGCTTTACTTTATTGTTCAGCGAGGTCACCTCTTTATCTGTCGCTAAATAACCTGAAAGTTGAACTGCGTTATCCGGTGTAATGAACACATCAACACGGGCACATTTATAGGTATTCGCCAGAGATTTTATACTCTCATTCAATGAGGCCGTAAATTGTTTTCTTCCCGTTTGACTGGCATACTCTTCTAATAAAATATCACTACCCAATGCACCTTCAGAAAAAATTCGCTCTATCGTTTTGTCACTTTTTTGAACGGGTTGGCCTGGCAAAGTGAATACATAAACAGCAATAATAACACTCACTACAATAACGAAAGAAATCATAGAGACTTTGCTAAAAAAACCTTTCCCCCTCACTTTCTTTGTTTCTGGCTCATCACTTTTTTCTATTGTCAGCAAAGTTTCATCGGCCTCATCAATTTTATCAACTGACCGATCAGTAACACAAAACGGTCTGACTTTATCCAGGGCATCAATAAACGCTTCGGCAGATTGATATCGATCTTCTGGTTTTTTATTGAGCGCTTTTAATACCACCCTGTCCAGTTCTTTCACTAATAATGGATTCAGTAAAGAAGGCGCTTGTGGCGTTTCGGACAACACACTATGCAGAATTTCACCAAGGTCGGAACCCCGGAAGGGTTTTTTTCTGGTCAGCAATTGATAAAAAATAACGGCAACGGAGAACAGATCAGTACGATGATCAACAGTCCGTCCCGTAAATTGTTCTGGAGACATAAAACCGGGTGAGCCCACCACCGAACCGGTATGGGTCAGATGCTGAGTATCTATTCTGGCAATACCAAAATCGGTGACTTTTATTTGACCACTTTCAGAAAATATCAGGTTTGCAGGTTTGATGTCGCGGTGAATCACACCTTTGCTATGCGCATATTTTAAAGCAGATAGAATTTCTTTTATGATATCGAAACTCTGTGATAATTCAATATCCTGGGCTTTCGAAAAAAATTCCTTTAGTGTTGCACCTTCAACATATTCCAAAACAATATAGGCCAAATCATCCGTTTCATCATAACTATAACAAGTGACAATATTAGGGTGTAACAAACGACCATAAGCTTTTGCCTCGCCACGAAAGCGTATGGAAATTTGACTGTCTTCGCTTTCATCATGAAGCAGATCATTTCGCAAAGTTTTAATCGCCACCTTGCGTTCCATAAAAGGGTCATAAGCTAGGTAAACCACGCCCATCGAACCCTGCCCGATAACCCGTTCGACCTGGTATTTACCTATTTTTTTCGGAGGGCGAAAAGCCATTGACTCTCTTACCGGCCTTATATACGGTTTGTAGGAACTAAGAAAAAATCGCCTGATTCATGGCCGGCATGACGCATTGGGGCATATTCTGGAACTTGATCGACCTTATAGCGATCTGCCGCAATCGCAACGGCGGCGGATACCGTACGAAACAGCTGTTGTCCATCAAGTACCTTATTATTATTTTCCAAGGCATCAAGAAATGCTCTGGCGAATAAAGAATGCTCACCGCCCCCTTCATCCAGTACTGGTGCCACTCCGCCTGAGCTTAAAACTAATCGCGCCCTTTTTTTCGCCATTTTTTTCAACCAGGTCAACCGAGCCAGATCTGATTTATTAGCACTCACCTGAGTCAGCGCTGAGCGGGTCAATATACCAGAATAACAAGAATCAGCCACAACCAGTACATGTTTGGCTGAAATAGCATTGATTAATTCAGTTAACGAACTGTTTGATATCCAATTCGCCGTGTTCTCCACTTCAGCGTCAACAGGCAGCCACTGCCCGGTCATATTAACCCGATCCAGCTCACCATGACCCGCATAGTAAATCACTAGGTTATCTTTGTCGGTTAATCTTTTTCTCAGCTTGTTCATTGCGGTCAGGATGTCATAGCGTGTTGCATTTTTGAGTATTATTGTTTCTTTGAAACCATATTTCGATTGCAAAATGTCAGAGATCGCCTCAACATCTTTGATGGGGGTGATGAGTTGCGGCATCTGTTTATAGTCATTATTACCAATCAGTAATGCATAATAGTCACCAAACTCGATTTGAGAAATCGCATTATCCAGAGGAGGTGCATCTTGCATAGGATTTACCGAACGCGTAGTTTCATATTCTGTATCTGGCTCTGGAGATAAAACAAACTTAAGCTCGGAACGATTGCCATCAACATCAACCGCTACGATATCTACTAATGTTCCTTTTTTTGGAATATTCAGAGTTGTTTTAAACACGCCCTGGTGATTCAACTCAACCGTTTGTTCATTCATCGCAACCATTAACAAATCATTGTCACTGATGACTTTACCGATAATCATTTTTTCCTTGGTCTCTCCCCGTATGCGAAACACGGGCGTCACTGTATTTACGCTACGCATAATAGGCATATCAGGATCAATCAGTTCAATTTTAGGCGCAAGTAAAGCCAGTTGTTGTTTGTTTTGTGCCCGATTCAAATAGGCCAGCTTTTCGTTATTATTTTTTTGTTGTTTTTCCAATGTCGCAATGACTGCACTCTGTTTTTTTAATTTAGCCACATGCTGCGTCCTTTCCGCAGCCCATTGCTGCTCAATAACAGAACGTTTTGTCGCGAGTTGCTCTTGTTGTACCTTGATTTCCTCGCTTCTTTTAGCCAATTTATTTAATTCGTCCTGTTGTTCTTGTTTTTTATCCGCGACGGCACTCAATAATATTTTTAATTCCTGACCTTTCTGCTGTGCCAGCCTGTTTTGCCTGATTAACTCTAAATCAATAGCGCTGAGCTGTTGCTCTTTTTCTTTTATTTTATTGTTAATCTCTACTCTATTTACAGTGGCTGAAGGACGGGTTGCGGTAACAACCTGCTCTTTTTTCTCTACAAGTTGTTGTTTTTCTTTTTGCAGGCGGTCTTTTTTCTTTTCGAAATGACTCACGGCGGTCGCAAGCTGAGTTTCTTTTTCCTGAAGTAAATGTTGTTTTTGCAACAATTCAGCAAGTGCGACCGATAAAACCTGTTTTCTGCCTTGAACTTCAACTTCTAATTGGTTTGCTTTTTCTTTCCATGCCAGCAAAAGAGGGGCGGTTTCACGTTCGTGGCGCGCCAACGCGACCTGTTCTTTTTCCGCTAAATCTGACAATCGCATCTGATGATTTTTTAGATCGGTTTTTGCTGAGCCTATTTGTTGATCAACCTGACCCAGCGCCTGTTTTCTTTCAACAAGTTGTTGTTCAACTTTTTTTAACAAAGCTTCCTCTGCGGCAATCGCTTGTTCAAGTTTTTGCCGTTCCTGCTCAGACAATTCAACATGTGCTAAGCGAATATCCTCTTGAGTTAAACCGGCTGCCAGGCGATACCAGCGAAAGGCTTTTTGAGGATTTTTTTCCACGCCTTGTCCCATTTCATACAAATAACCCAAGGCATATTGAGCTCGACTATATCCTTGCTCCGCCGCTTTTTTATACCAACCTGCCGCTTTAGCATAATCTGGAGAAACCCCTAGGCCTTTTTCGTAAATCGCACCCACATAGGTTTGAGCAACCTGATCACCTTGTTCTGCCATGGGCTGCCAAACACGCAAAGCCGTTTTATAATTAGCCCGATCATAGGCGACATATTCTCCCCCTCTGATTTCACAATTTTGTGATGAGGTTTTCACTGGACGTCGAGGTGTCAGATAAGTCATGGCACTGCCCATTTTTTTAATTTTTCCGGGCAACAAGCAATCAACAATAAGGGTGGCATCCGCCGATTGCGCCATCGCCTCTGCGAAGTCCTCATTACCGGATAAAGAAGTCTCGTTTACGGGAGAGATACCGCAGGCACCCAGCCCTACCGTAGTCAACAAAAAAACGAGCCAGGCTTTCTTTTGTTTTTGCAATTTCATCCGGTTTTTTACCCACATTTCTTTTTCCTCAAAAACTTTTCTGTGCCAGCCAAAAAATCACTCCGATACGGCTGCGACTGCGATGGCCCCCAGGTTTCTGATGGCAACCCGTCGATTAATTTCACTATTCGGATTGGACGCATCTAATAAGTCTTTTTCACCTAAGCCAACCACATCCAGGCGACTTTCGTCTATTGAATGACGGTACACTAAATAGTTTTTTACAGACGCTGCCCGACGTTCTGACAAAGTTTGGTTATAATAATCGCTTCCCGATGCGTCAGTATAACCGGCGATGGCGAATCTGAATTTCTGCAACTCATCGGTAATTAACGCAGCACTCAGGTTATCCAAGCTCTCTTTAGAGCTTTGTGTTAAACGACTGGAATCGAACTCAAACTGTAACTGCATAGAAACACTGCTCACTTCAGGTTGGACAGCGACAGGTTCGGGTGTAGATTCTACTGCCGCCGAAATTCGCTTAATCCCTCTGAACCTGAGTTGGGGTTGTGGGGGTTGAGCCAAAGCGTCAACAAACTCATTAACGGATGGCGTTTGCACGCCAAAGTTTTTTTCATCAGCTACAACATAGCCACCATAAAGACTGCCTGCAACTAATAATGTGGATAGCAAAGTCCTTTTTGTCATCAACGTAACGCATGTTTTCATAACCATCTCCTTGAGCTGTATATTATTAACTTTACCTAATATTGCTATTCTAACAAGCTTATGCGTATATTCAGATGGAAGAATCACTTAATTTTAGTTAAATATTCACATTAACCTGAAAAAACATAGAAAACAGCCCAAAATACGAAATGGCAAAATTAATTTCAATCAAAGAGATAAGTTAAATAAAGTGAATTATAACAGGCTCATTTTTTTGCTCTTTTTTTGTACCCTGTTATCGGGCTGTGCAAGCCCAGCCCAACAGGTTGATAGTAAAGCCTCTAACTACGAATTCGAAAAGCTGGCACTACCAGGCCAAATATTGACCCATATCAGTTACCGTAATGTAGTAACCAACAAAATGAGGCGCTTGCATGTCTATATCGAAGGAGACGGCACTCCCTGGCTAACACGTACCCAGGTTTCAGCAGACCCCACTCCGCGCAAAGCTTTGATGTTGGACTTGATGGCGCTTGATCCACAAACCAGTCTTTATCTGGGTCGACCCTGTTATTTTGGCCAGGCACAATCCCCGGCTTGCCACCCGCTACTGTGGACCCATCAACGCTATTCACAACAAGTCGTGTTCAGTATGGTCGCTGCCTTGAAACAATATCTGGCATTCAACCCCTACGACGAACTTGTTTTTTTTGGCCACAGCGGTGGTGGCACGCTGGCTATGCTCATCGCGCCTTATTTAAAGAAAACAATTGCGGTGGCTACTCTGGCCGCCAATCTCGATATTGATGCCTGGGCAAACCATCATAGTTATAGCCGCCTAGAGGGCTCGTTAAACCCTGCGCTGATGCCACCGCTGCCAACGTCTGTCATGCAAATTCACTATGCGGGAGAACAGGATCGTGCTGTACCCGCATTTGTTATAAAAAAAGGCCTCGTCAATCAGGAAAAAAGTCAGTTCAGAGTTTTGAAAACAGCAAATCATACCTGCTGCTGGCAGAAAATCTGGCAACAGCTACTCAACGAACTCCATTTAAAAAAGCTATATACCCGTAGCGATTAAAATTTAGGTGTGATTGCACGCCCTCTTCATTCCCTGGCTACGTTGAAATTCCTCGCAATAGCCCGCTATACACCTCGTCATTTCGCCTTGTCAGGAAATGAATAGGCCACACACTCAGAACCTAAATCTCAAACGCTACGGGTATAGATCCTGCAAGTGCTCGCACTCACAGAGAATTTATGCCCGCTCTTTAGGTGCAAGCTCTTGATCCGCAGAGCGATATGAAACTTTTTGGCAATCACAATAAGGGTTGCATTCAAAGTTGTCATTCACTCTCCGAATCAATGTGACGTGCATAAAGGCACTAATGCAGCAATTACAGGATGCAAAAAAAAAGAGCTGTCTGACACACTCTGCAAGTACGATAACCTGCAGGATCCAAGTATAAATGAATTAACATCTTTAATAATATACCCGTAGCGATTAAGATTTAGGTGTGATTGCACGTCCTATTCATTCCCTGGCTACGTTAAAACTCCTCGCAATAGCCAGCTATTACTTGTCATTTCGCCTTGCCAGGAAATGAATAGGACGCACACTCAACACCTAAACCTCAAACGCTACGGGTATATCAGCATATAATCGAGTATCATTATAAAAAAAATCACAAAACATGTTTTAGGGAGAGGAAAATGCCAATAATAAGAAAAATTGAGTTACAACGACAAAAATGCCGGGGCATTGTACTCTCAGTATTCCTTTATTTTTTTATACACAGTACGGCTTCTTTTGCCGATCTTACTCAAATTTCAGGGATGAATGAAGCGCAGGCCTCTGCTGGTGCAATGATTCAGGACATTTGCCCCCGTATGGGCGCAATACAAGCTGATCTGACGACCAGTCAAAATGCCCTTTTCGAAAAATGCAGGGCCTTGGTGCAAACCTCAAACGAACAACAAGAGTCGGGAGGGAGCACTTTCTCTCTTGGTTATAACGAAGCTGAATTACGCGATGCCTTGCAAGATATTGCTCATGAGGAAGTAGGCGTAAACGGAACGGTTGCCACCGACACTTTAGATAACCAGTTTTCTAATGTTGCCTCCCGTTTAAATGCTTTACAAAGTGGTGTACGTCAATCTGGAATGGGTGGGTTTGCTTTCAATCTTGGCGATCAACAACTTTCTGGCCAAGCACTGTACAAAGCATTATCAAATGCCACTGGCGGCATGGCTGGAGATGGCGATCAGCAAAGACATGGCTGGGGTTATTACCTCAACGGCTCATTTAACTTCGGCGAAAAAGACGCCAGCGCCCGTGAAGATGGCTTTGATTTTGATACGGTAGGAATAACAGTGGGAAGCGATTATCAATTAAGCGACACCGTAGTTCTTGGTGGTGCACTGGGTTATTCTCAAACCGACGCCAATATTATTAATAACGGCGGCGATGCAGAAAGCGATGGTTATTCGCTTTCTTTTTATGGTACCCATTTCATAAAAAACGGTCTCTATTTTGATGCGATTGTGAGTTATGGCAATACCACTTACGACACGTCACGAACGATTTCCTTTGCTAATAATGTCGTTAATGATACGCTCAGCGGCAACACCGATGGATCACATACTTCGGTTAATCTTGGCATGGGTCAAAACTTTGAACCCAGCAACACCCGTTGGGCATTCAGTACCTATGGACGACTCGCCTACACCCATATAGAAATTGATAGCTATGCAGAGTCCAGTGCCATTGGCTCCGCACTGGAGCTGGCTATTGGTGAGCAAAGTATTAAATCTATGGCGTCAACACTGGGTGCACAAGTCAGTCATGCCATCAGCACCCGTTTTGCCATTTTTGTTCCCCATCTACAGATTGAATATCATCACGAATTCAAAGACGACAGCCGTAACCTCTCCGCTCGCTATGTGAACGACCCTTTTGGCAATACTTTTTTCAACGTCGCAACAGATGAGGCGGACAAAAATTATTTTACTATTGGCGGCGGATTTTCCACCGTATTTCATAACGGTACTCAGCTATTTGCCTATTATGAAACCACAGCAGGTCTACGCGACATAGAAAATAATCTCATCGTACTGGGCTTAAGAGGGGAAATATAATACTCGTAGAGATTCAGATTTAGGGGTGGGCACGTAATAACTTACGTTTAACCTAGAAAACGCAGTTGGACGCGAGTACAGAGTGCAAGATATTGATTTAGATAACGTAGCGAAAAAAATAGTGGTCACCTTGACGGTGATAAGACTTTTTTCGCATAGTTAGATGAATCAAGAGCTTGTGCTATGTACCGTGGATCAACTGCGTTTTCTAAGTTTAAGGCCGTGTAAAACAATAAGTTACCGAATTTAACATTGATCTGATGTGGAAATTTCGTCAAATCTAATTGTAAAAGTTATTCAGTTTCCATTCCTTATTGCTTTGCAAACCCTAAGTTTCACTAATAGAAAAAACCGGCTCTTTGCCCTCACGACCTTTGGTATCGACTTCACCTAACGGCGTAACAAGCATCGACGGCCTGACCATTTCCGCTGTGTTGTGGCAAATAACGATATCTGAAGATAACTCTTTATTTGCCAGTCCAGACAACCGAAATGCCAGATTAGTACTGTCACCCACCAAAGCAAGATTTTCTGAGCGAACTCCATAGTGAGATACGGTAGCAAAACCGGTCGCAATGCCCCAACCTAATTTCAAATAACGCAGCTCTGAGAATTTTTCCGGTAAATTAGCAAAGAACGTCGTTGCAGCTTGCTGCTGAACCAGGGCAGCATAACAGGCATTCCGCGCTATGGCAGGGTCATCCTTTTCATTATGTTCCCAAAAAGCGAAAATGGCATCCCCTGCGAAATCTTTTACCGTCCCTTGATTGTCATGAACAATCGTTGCTAACGACTCATACAATTGAGATAAAACCTCAAACAACAAAGAAGATTCTGTTTGTTGTGCGATAGTGGAAAACCCCCTTATATCCGCAACGAGGTGGGTGACGGTTTCATGGAGAGACAGAACCCGAGTGGTTTCAATTTGTTCAGCGTCACTTGTTTCATACATATTAAATTGCTCGGGAAAGATAACTTGCAACTTTATTGAACCAATATGTACAACATCTCCCGGATTCAATTGTTGTTCACCACCCGATGTAATGCGAACACCATTCACTCTTGTTCCATTTCGGCTGGAGTCTTTTATCGTCAGCATGCCTCCGGTGTAGGTCATAATCGCATGATCACGAGAGACGCCTGCATCACTGATAATGACACGTTTATCAGTAGCCACTCCCTGGCAGATTCGACCAAGATATAAACGCTCAGCGACATCAATATGATGGCAATGACCTTCGACATCCTGCCATTCCATCCAAGTGGGGAAAGTTATTGTATTTTGTATTACTTTCTAGTGACATAACACCAGCATTATCGTCAAAAAATTACAGCTAAATAAAATAAACTTTTATAAACTTCAATTTACAAGACTTCCCAACATCATGCAACAACAATGAGTCTATTTTACAATGACCTCATCCCTAAGGAATGTGCACACCCCTAATCTGAAAATGTAGCTACAATTTCTTTTACCGCTTGATCAAAAGCATAACTCGGCGAACGACACTAATAAACAGTTCCTTTCTATTTTTTTACAATTTTTAATAAATACAAT
>JAADHS010000056.1 GCA_013151745.1 Gammaproteobacteria bacterium
GCATCTCAATTTCAGAACTTGGATTAAACGACTGACTCGCCCGACTATTTGTTTTTCAAAGTCGGAGACTATGCATGATATTGTTATCGGGCTACTGATTAATAAAGTCGAGTTTGGATTAGATATTCATGCCTAGATTGCAGGTTTAACCCACTACCGATTATTCAACGCCATCTGAATACCCTTGGTTCGTGCATTGCTGTAATACTTCTTCTTTAAGCCGAACCCCTTGATTTATAGGTGCACAAGCTTCTGCTCTCGGGACTGTTAATGGCGGATAACTCTTATGTCGACGCTTTATTGCACGAGGTTGCTTTTCCTTTTTTGTTTCCCGATGGCAATTGCACTCATCGCTTCAAGTGTACCCGTCGATAAAATGTCGGAAAAAGGCAACGCCGGTAATTGCAAGAGGGTGTTTTTGAATAATTGTATTTGTTGTTTGACGGATAGTTTTATAGAATGGCTCATAGTTAGACTCTTGGTTCAGATTTGATTTTTGTCGAAATTAATTCTATCTGATTATCGCTAAGAGTTTAACTATTAATTTGCTGTATCAGGTTGATTTCATAGCAGTACTTGCTTAAAGAAGCAGTATTAGTCTCAGACTATTTATTTTGGTAGCCGTTGATTCACGATGTTATATTCTAAAAAAAATTTGGGTTTACTCATAGAGTGCTAAATATGCTTATATATAAAATAAGAAATAGAAAAAGTGGAATTGTTTTATTCGGTCAAAAAGGCTTTCGCTGTCAATCTCATCCAGCCCTACCTGACCTGACTGTGCGATGATGTCACAATGGAGACGCCTGGCATTGTCCAAGCAAGGTCTGGCATCGCAGCAGAAGTTTGGCGCAGACTTGTCTGGAACGCGCCGCGCAATCGAGCATCTTGGTTATGTGCAAATTGATACGCTATCGGTGGTCGAACGCGCTCATCACCATGTATTATGGAACCGGGTGCCAGGCTATGACCCAACCCACTTGAACCAGCTAATCAGCGAGCAGCACATCTTTGAGTATTGGTATCATGCTGCTTCGTATTTGCCAATGCGCGACTACCGTTATGCGCTACCGCATATGACGTCGATACGCGATGGTGAAAACCGCTATTACACCAATGTCGACGAACACCTGATGAACGAGATATTGGCCCGCGTGAGCGCAGAGGGGGCGTTACGGCTGCGTGATTTTGATAAGGGGAACAAGGGAAAGGGAAAATGGTGGAACCAAGGGCTGGGGCGGCGTGCCCTCGACAAACTGTTCATGCAGGGCGATCTGATGGTGTGCGGCCGCAATGGCATGGAGAAGGTCTATGACCTCGCCGAACGCTGTTTGCCTGAGGGCATTGATCTGAGCGTGCCCACGCTAAGCGAATATGCGGCCTATTTGTTCGATACCACACTCAGGGCGCACGGTGTCTTCACTTGGAAGCAGCTGTTGCACTTGAAGACGGGTAAACCCTTGCGGGACGCGATGCGTGAAGTTCTCGACGAGCGCATTGAAGCTGGCGTGGTGAGAGCGTTGGGTAACGCCGATGCACCAACCGCCTACGTAGACATCAAGACACCCGAACAAACACCGACGATCGACGGTACACTGAAGGTGCTGTCCCCATTTGATAACATGGTGATCCACCGCGATCGCTTGAGCACGCTGTTCGGATTCGACTACCGGATTGAATGCTATGTCTCGGCGCCTAAGCGCATGTTCGGCTACTTTTGTCTGCCAATTTTGTACGGCGACAAGTTCGTCGGTCGAATCGATTGTAAGGCACATCGGGCTGACCAGCGTTTTGAAGTTTTAAGCCTGAACCTGGAAGATGGCACGCTCGATCGGGATCAGTTTTTCCCCGCGTTAAGCGACGAGCTACAAAGGCTCGCCGACTTCAATAAGTGCCCGCTGCTTGATGCGAGTGTCGTTGCTGCGGAGGGCGAGTAATCAATAGTCGCCACTTGGGTAAATTTGAGTAATGAAATATCACAAGATCAAATTGAGGGGTCAAGTATCATTTTATGTGGAAAGTCGCTTAATTATCAGTGTGGTACCGGGACGAAGGATCCTCGCTTGCGGCGAGAGCGTCGTCCAGGCAGTGAAGGATAAAACGAGGGGTCGCACCGATTTGCTGTTAACCAGCGATGAGCATTCCTCTTATGAAGCAGCCATTGCCAAGGTGTATAAAATCCCTGAACGAGAGTTAACGGATAAAACCAGTGCCGAGGATTCGACAGAACCTGAAGATAAATTACCGCCTAATCTTTGCGATGCAACGGTGTGGTGAGTTTGCTCGCCGGTTATTTAAAGCGCTCCAAGGTGAGCCACACCGTTAATACTTCATTTGTTGAAAGACAAAATGGTACCGACCGAGGTCAAAACTCAAGGAAAAGACGCCAGACCTATGGGTTCTCAAAAAAACTCGATGTGCATCATGCGATGACGTATTTTACTTTGTATCGTTACAATTTTTGCTGGCCAGTGCGAACGTTAGTGATACACAATGGCTCGAAAATAAGAAAGCGAACACCGGCGATGGCCGCCGGGTTAACAGATCATATTTGGTCGATAGAAGAATGGGTTACGTACCCGATGATCATGAACGGTCAATAAGGGACACTACCGACATTTTTTGAACGATAGGCACGCTTCTTTATTGTGGCTTTAAGGGGACTATTTTGGATTAATGCTGCCCTTAGGAATGAGTACGCAATCACTTCCCGGTTTTGTATCTCGGCTTTATCTCCTGCCTCCATGCAGTCGTCATCTTTAGCTCGTCTTCGCCCATTTCTCCATCACAACATCTCGAAATAGAATAACTATTCCTACACTTTTGCTCAGTTAGAACGAACAAATCCAAACCTGAGCTTATTTTACCCCTTTAGATTTTAGGCTCATATCCCATTGGAAATAGAGGGGAGCTGTGGTATTGGATCAGGGGACAAGCGCTGTCATTATGTGAATGGATGGTTAGTCGGCCAGTTGTTACTTTTACCACGCATCGTTGCTGATTCATTTTCAATCAGACCGAAAAATAACCGCCGGCATATTCGTTAAAATCATGAAACTTTCTATGGTAATTTTTCATTTTAAATTCAGTCTAGCCATGCAATATTTAAAGCTCAATAACGCAGCTTTTTTCATTAGTTTTTTGTTTGTAATCTTTATCCTGCGTACACAAGATCAAAGGTTTGGGGGAATTATTTTAAACCTGTGATCTGGATATTTTAACAGGAATATCGGTGAAATGCTGGTTATTGTGATGCTGGATTAGTATCACATTATAAAAACAATAAATAATAATAAGATGTATATCGCACTAAAGTTTAAGCGGCTATTGTCATTGTTCTGGTTGCATGGTTTTGCAAGCACAATGACTAGCAATAGGCTTATTCAGGTAGTGGTACTTTAAGTGGGGCAGAGAGTCAATCGTATTGTTGCAATACAATATTCGTATTTAGTTACATCGCGTCGCCGTATTATTAATAATATAGATAATAATAGCGAATTGTATGGATGTTTGCGTTGTGTATGTTTCTGCTAGCTTGTTGTGGTACCAAATGTGATTACAACGACATAGAAATATAACTTAAATGTTTTACGAGCATGTGCTGTATCTGCATGCCCCACATTGACAGCTTTACATCAATCCTGCCTGGCTATTAGGCCACGTGATATATTTAAATCGAACATGTTTCTCTCCTTTTTAACTTGCATTTCGCATCATGGCATGTGGATATCGCAAAAGGATTTGACTTCACATTAGTTTTTCTGAGCGAGCACAATACTTGTGGTATGAGTGTGCGAAGAAAAATCCGTGAAGGATTCAGGTCTCAAGTCAGACTGTATATCGTGATACGAAATATAAGTTTTTCCCCGCTTGCAGTTAGTTAACTGCATTGATGGGATAGGCTATTTATTGTGTGCTTATTTCATCACTCTCATGATACTTCAGGACGATTAACATGAGTTATGTTGTTGTATGTTTTTAGCTCGTTGAATAGAGATAAAAATATAATATAGCTTTCAGTGGTTTTATCGCTGAATTTTTTAATAAATGGGAGAAACTATGCGAATTAATAATGCATTTAGCAATAATAATAGTAATTGGCATATCGGGGGTTTAACCATGGCAAAAATGAGTTTGATTTTTGCTGCCCTTATGATGACGGCTTGTATTGAATCATTTACCGTCACCGTGGATGAGCCATCGGATGGAACGATCACGCCGCCGCCGGAGAATCATAATCCAGTCGATACGATCTCACCACTTTTAGATCCATTAACGCAACCTAAATTTGTTAATCCACTGACGATACCTAAAGTGTTGTCTGCGGATAAGCAGAAAATCCCTGGGGTCGACTATTACGAGTTAGCAATGACTCAAATGCAACAATATTTAGGTTTAGTCGACCCGGTTACTGGCCGGGCATTAATTACAACCGTATGGGGGTATGGTGGAAGTTATCCGGGTCCTACCATTGAGGCTAGATCGACCTCTTTTGAGAATAAAGTCAATCCCGGATCACCTGTTCAGGTGCTCTGGACTAATGAACTACCGGTGACACACTTATTGCCTTTAGATACCACTTTAGGTTGTGGGACGGTCATCCCAGGGTGTCGGCCTGAAGTACGTACGGTGCCACATTTGCACGGAGGGCATACGGATGCGGCCAGCGATGGTCATCCCGAGGCTTGGTTTACGCCTGGTTTTACGCAAGGTGGACCCAAGTTTGATCCGTCAATGAACGGCGTTTATCACTATCGCAACGATCAAGAAGCCGCTGGTTTATGGTATCATGATCACACCATGGGGACGACGCGGCTGAACGTTTATGCTGGATTGGCTGGGTTTTATTTCATTCGTGATGATAATGAAGAATTTTTATTAAATATGGGGTATCTGCCTCAACGCGCCTATGAAATACCGCTGATGATCCAAGATCGATCTTTTTACAAAGATGGCTCACTCTATTATCCTAATGAGTCTTTCAAAGATCCTGTGACAGGTCAACCGTTGTCATTAGATCCATTGACGGGTCAACCTGTCGCATCTGTGGTGCCTGAATTTTTTGGTGATTTTATCCTTGTCAATGGCAAAACCTGGCCAGTGCTAGAAGTGGAGCCAAGAAAGTACCGTTTTAGAATGCTGAATGCGTCTAATTCTCGCTTTTATGCCATGGAGTTTAACCTGGAAAAAATGACAGGAGCGGCGACGGTATACAGAAACTTAAGTTTTTTTCAGATCGGTACGGATGGTGGTTTGCTGAATGCAGCGGTGGAAACGAAATCCTTGTTATTAGGACCGGGGGAACGAGCAGATATTGTGATTGATTTTGCACAAGTGGATGCATTAGGGGGAACCATCATATTGACGAATGATGCAAGATCACCCTTTCCCATGGGTGACAGCATTGATCCACAAACGAATGGTCAAATGATGGCATTTAAAGTGGTGAAGCCGCTGAATATCAGTATTCCTGATAGTAAACAACCACAATCATTGCGACCTGTCAATATACCGCTCTTACGTGCGATGCCAGGGGTACCAGGGAGAGAGCTTATCTTAGCCGAAGGCATTGATGAACTCGGTCGGCTAAAACCTTTGTTGGGCACGTCGGCGATGGGACCTTTAAATTGGTCGGATCCAATTACGGAAACACCAAGAATTAATACCACCGAAATTTGGTCCATTATTAATTTGACACCTGATACCCATCCTGTGCATAAGCACTTGGTGCAATTTCAAATAATGGATCGGCAACGGTTTGATACGGCCACCTATGTCCCTGGCCGGCCCGAAACGCTACAATTGTTGGGTTTGCCAATTCCTCCTGGGCCGCAAGAAAGTGGCTGGAAAGATACCGTGCGAGCAAACCCTGGAGAGGTAGTGCGTATCATCGCTCATTATGATTTGCTTGGTGAATATGTTTGGCATTGTCATATCCTGGAGCATGAAGATTATGAAATGATGCGACCTTTCGAAGTCATCATGTAAATCTTTTTCCGTTTCTTTAACGCGTTCCCACGCAACTGTGTGGGAACGCCGATCAAAAAAAGCACGAAAATTAGTCAAGAGCTCTCTCATTTATTTTGTCACATTAGATCATACTTTCGATGGAGTTTGTCATTTAACGCGCCATCGATTTCTCATTTTACATGCCGTTGCAAAACTTTCTTTTTTATAGGCTACTAATTTCTTTGTTAGCTGATATACTCGGAAAGAGGGAAGGGGCTTAGACCAAGCTCTCGTATTACATGGATTCACGTTTTCTT
>JAADHS010000287.1 GCA_013151745.1 Gammaproteobacteria bacterium
CGAGCACTTGTTTGCGCACGGATTCAAACGAATGGCGAATAAGAGATGAACCGGCAACAAACCGCGCTCTGACCAGAGCCTGGTGTTCCCATGTCCACGCTTGGGTGTTTTGATATCGGGAAAAACTGGTGATGCTCGTAACCAATAAACCGGAGGCTCCGCTGGGTCGCAGACGAATATCAACATCATACATCGCCCCTGTGGGGGTATGCGTCCGCAACATATGAATAATACGTTGAGCTAAACGGGCAAAAAAAACGGTATTGTGTATGGGCTTGTCACCCGTAGTGACCCCTTCTATATCTTCAGCATTATGCAAGAAAACAAGATCAAGATCAGAGCCATAACCCAGTTCATAGCCCCCCATTTTGCCATAGGCAATAATGGCAAAACCCAGCTCGCATTGCGTACCCAGGCTATGGTCAACAGGCGCACCATGACGCTGAACCAGATGCTGCCAGGCACACACTAATACCTTATTCAGCACTACCTCCGCAATGGCGGTTAAATGATCACTCACCTTCATTAAAGGCAGCGCTTGCGAAACATCAGCCGCCGCCACTTTAAGAATATTGCTCTGGGTAAAGGAGCACAAAACATCCATTTGATGCTCAAGGTCATTCTCATTTACATGGTGTATAAGCTGATTCATTTCATGCTCTAAAGTCGCGCGATTAGGTGGCGCATATAAAAAACGAGGATCGAGTAACTCATCCAGTAATAAGGGGTGTTGTGCAACATAGGTCGATACCCAGGGACTCGCAGCACAGAGTTGTACCAGTTGTGACAGAGCCATAGGATGTTCAAGCAATAAAGCATAATAGGAAGAGCGACGACCAATGGCTTCCAACACGACCATCACCCGCAAAAAAGTAACGGAGGGCTTGTGGGTTTGAGCTGATGCAAGCAAGGCCAGCGGAATGAGATGATCCAGGCGATCACGACCGCGAGATGACAAGTGGCGATAACTTGCGCTTTCGCGCAGCGCTGTCAAACGATGAACAACCTCTTCGGGCTGCTGAAAACCTTGTTCTTGCAACACCTCATATGCCTGATCGAACTCTTTTCCTATCACCCATAATGTTGCAAAATTTTGTTTATGTTGATCTTCGCTTGAGGATTCAGCTTGAGGGGCAGCGAAGACTTGCTCAAAATGATGATGAACGGTACGCATTATTTTTTGTAAGCAAGTATAAAATGCCAGCCAATCAGTGAAGCCCATAGCATAGGCTATTTTAAGTTGCTCAATTTCATTGCGTGGTAAATCATGAGTTTGTTTATCTGCGTAAGCTTGCAGGCGATTTTCTGTACGCCGCAAAAAATCGTAAGCCGTGGTTAATTCATGTACCACAAAAGCAGGCAAATAGTTGAGTTCCAACAATACTTGCAATACCTCAACAATACCTCTGGCCTTCAGCCTGGGTTCACAACCCCCTCTAATGAGCTGGAACAATTGACCTATAAATTCGATCTCTCGTATGCCGCCCGGACCCAGTTTAATATTTCGCGTCAAACTTTTTTTGCGAACTTGTTGAGCAATCAATAATTTCATTTCACGAAGCGCTTCAATCGCACCAAAATCAAGATATCGACGAAATACAAAGGGTGAAAGACTCTCGAGCAGAGCATTTCCTTGTTTAATATCTCCAGCAACGGGTCTCGCTTTAATCAGCGCGTAACGCTCCCAGTCACGGCCCTGTGTTTGATAATAGAGCGCCATTGCATCAAAGTTCATCGCTAAAGCACCACTTTCACCAAAAGGCCGCAGGCGCATGTCCACTCTAAATACAAAACCCTCGGCCGTGTTCGTCGTTAATGCATCAATTAACTGTCTGCCTAATTTAATAAAATATTCTTCATTGCTAATGACACGGGTGCCACCTCGTGTTTCTCCCTCTTCAGGAAAAGCAAAAATCAAATCAATATCCGACGAAAAATTAAGTTCATAGGCACCCAGTTTACCCATACCTAACACAACCAGGTGTTGTTGCTTCTTGCTTTGTTCACCGTAAGGGACACCATAGTCCTTTTCCAGCCCAGGTTGTAAGCAACACAAGGCCGCATCCAAACACGCGCTGGCCAGCTCGGACAACGCTTGCATCGTCTCGCTTAAGTCTGCCCAACCCGCTAAATCACGCCAGGCTATGCGTAACATTTCACGTTGTCGCCAATGACGTAAGCGGGGCTTAAGATCAGCCGGGTTCGTTAATCCCGCCAACGCTACTTGAGCCCGCTTTTGTGCCTCACCCGGCAAATAGGCCAAAAATAGATCGCCACTGCGACACAAGTCATGCAAACGTGCAGGTGCGTTAATGCACAACCTAGCCACAAAATCACTCTGCGACCACACTCTATAGAGCACCGTTTTCAGCTCTGAGTTAGAAACAGGCCTAATACCTTCATTTATCGCTGCTTTTTCATACATAACCCAATACGCTTTAACACCGGCGATGAGCGGCTCGGGTAAACTGGCCCATTCCGCATCGGCAATAGATAAGGCGCTCTTGATTAGTTTAGTCAATATTTTTCTTCCCTGGATGTGACAGAAGTCACATCAGTTTAGCAGCCTTAAGCTCAAGACTCCCAATTTAAAACCCGATAAATAGACAAGTAAAGCGAGTAAAGAATGTGCACAAAATAAGCTCCGTATTGCGTCTATGTGCACGTTTCTAAAATAACGAAAAAATGCGAGAAAACTCAGATGAAATTTAAAGACTATCTTAAAATCATGATCATGAAGGATGCTTCTGACCTCTATTTAACAACGGGTGCACCCGCCAGCGCTAAAATACAGGGACTATTGACGCCGTTAGAGCAAAGCCCTATTCCTCCTGGGTTAGTCAACGAAATAGCTGAAAAGATTATGACTGATGAACAAAATAAAGAGTTTCGTGAAAAACCAGAAATGAATCTCGCGATTTCTGAGCCGGGTATAGGCCGTTTTCGTGTCAATATATTCAAGCAGCGTAACCAAGTGGGTATGGTTGTTCGAGCTATCAAAATGGATATTCCCTCTGCAGATAGCTTAGGTTTACCTATGGTATTAAAAAAACTTATTATGCAAAAACGAGGTTTGATTCTGTTTATTGGCGGAACCGGTTCGGGTAAATCAACCTCTTTGGCATCATTGATTGATTATCGCAATACCAATAGTGCAGGGCATATCATCACCATTGAAGACCCCATAGAGTTTGTGCACCATCATAAAAAATCGATTATTAACCAGCGTGAAGTCGGTGTCGATACTGACAGCTACGAAGATGCACTAAAAAACACTTTACGCCAGGCACCTGATGTGATTTTGATCGGTGAAATTCGTGATAAAGAAACCATGGAGCACGCTATTGCGTTTGCCGAAACAGGCCACCTGGCCATTTCAACACTACATGCAAACAACTCTAATCAGGCTTTAGACCGAATTATCAACTTTTTCCCCGAGGAACGTCACAAACAATTATTACTGGATTTGTCACTCAATATTCGAGGCTTTGTTTCTCAGCGCCTTATTCCGACTATAGATAAAAAACGTTCGGTTGCAATAGAAGTATTATTAGGCACCCCTTTGATTTGTGACCTTATCATGAAAGGAGAAGTGGGTCAGATCAAAGAAATTATGGAAAAGTCTGAAAACCTGGGCATGCAAACCTTTGACGGGGCACTCTTTCATATGTATAAAGACGGCAAAATATCACTGGAAGAAGCTCTACGCAATGCGGACTCCCAAAACAATCTTAGGCTGCGTATTAGCCTTGCAGAAAAAGAATATGAAAAAGAAGCAGAAGATGAAAAAACTAAACTTTCTCTAGAAAATGAAGAGCTTGTTTAAACCTGAAAAAATAACAGGATAAGAAAAAACCCCATCAGAGTGATCTGGTGGGGTTTTTTTTGGCAGGCTCAAAAAAGTGAGCGCAGCTCCGAAGCTAAAAGCGATATTACATCATACCGCCCATGCCACCCATGCCACCCATGCCGCCCATGCCGCCCATATCAGGAGCGCCAGCGCCTTTGTCATCTTGTGGTGAATCGGCAACCATACATTCGGTCGTGATCATGAGGCCTGCTACTGAAGCTGCATTTTGCAATGCGGCACGTGTAACTTTAGTAGGATCAAGAATTCCCATGGCCAGCATATCACCGTACTCACCGGTTGCTGCATTGTAACCAAAGCTGCCTTTACCTTCTTTAACTTTATTAACCACAACAGAAGCTTCATCACCGGAGTTAATAACCAGTTGGCGCATTGGCTCTTCTAGTGCACGACGAGCAATGTTGATGCCTACATCTTGATCGTGATTAATCCCTTTAACATTAGTAAGGCTGGATAAAACACGAATCAATGCAACACCGCCACCAGGGACGACTCCTTCTTCTACCGCAGCACGTGTAGCGTGAAGTGCATCTTCAACCCGTGCTTTTTTCTCTTTCATTTCAACTTCAGTTGCCGCACCAACTTTAATCACGGCAACACCACCGGCAAGCTTAGCAACACGCTCTTGAAGTTTTTCTTTATCGTAGTCAGAAGAAGCTTCTTCGATTTGCGCACGAATTTGTTGTACACGCGCTTCAATATCCTTGGCTTGACCTGCACCATCAATAATAGTGGTGTTTTCTTTGCTGATTTGGATTTTTTTAGCTGTACCCAGATCTTCCAAAGTCACCTTTTCAAGACTTAGACCCACTTCTTCCGAAATAACCTGACCACCGGCCAAAATTGAAATATCTTGCAACATGGCTTTACGACGATCACCAAAACCGGGTGCTTTAACCGCAACCACTTTCAGAATGCCACGAATCGTATTCACAACCAAAGTGGCCAGAGCTTCACCATCGATATCTTCAGCAATAATCAATAATGGCTTGCTTGTTTTTGCAACCGTTTCCAAAACAGGAAGCAACTCACGAATATTCGAGATTTTTTTGTCGAACAATAAGATAAAAGGATCGTCCAGATCCGCCGTCATTGTTTGTTGATCCGTTACAAAGTAAGGAGAAAGATAACCGCGGTCAAATTGCATGCCTTCAACGACATCCAGCTCGTTTTCTAAAGTAGAACCTTCTTCAACTGTGATTACACCTTCTTTACCCACTTTCTTCATCGCATCGGCAATGATGGTGCCGATAGCGTCATCAGAATTAGCTGAGATAGTGCCGACTTGAGAGATTTCTTTGTCATCATTACAAGGCTTGGAGAGGGCTTGCAAACCGGTCACTGCCGCAATAACGGCTTTATCAATGCCCCGTTTAAGATCCATCGGGTTCATGCCTGCGGCAACCGCTTTCATGCCTTCGGCCAGAATCGCTTGTGCTAATACAGTGGCCGTAGTGGTGCCGTCACCAGCGATGTCAGAAGTTTGTGATGCCACTTCTTTCACCATTTGTGCGCCCATGTTTTCGAATTTATCATCCAATTCGATTTCTTTGGCAACCGATACCCCATCCTTAGTAATGGTGGGTGCACCGAAAGATTTGTCTAAAACAACGTTACGGCCCTTAGGACCTAGTGTAACTTTAACAGCATTAGCAAGTATATTGACACCTGCAACCATGCGATGACGAGCGTCATCACCAAATTTTACGTCTTTTGCTGACATAGTTTTTCCTCGGTAAAAGATAAAACGAAATTAATATTTAAGCTAAATTAATAGATGGGAATCGGTATTAACCCAATACGGCCATCAAATCATCTTCGCGCATAACAATCAGGTCTTCACCGTCTACTTTTACATCAGTACCCGAGTACTTGCCGAAAAGCACAGTTTCACCCACCTTGACGTCGAGAGGACGAACATCTCCGTTATCAAGAATTTTACCGTTGCCAACTGCAATAATTTCACCACGGCTTGGTTTTTCAGTTGCGCTATCTGGAATCACGATACCGCCAGCTGAGGTACGCTCTTCTTCCATACGGCGAACAATGACACGATCGTGTAAAGGACGAATGCTCATTGGTGTTTTTCTCCTTACCTTGAGTCTTTAAAAAATAAATGAGGGGTGGCTTAGCACTCTCTTCACTTGAGTGCCAAATATGATAACGGTGAAAACCAAATAGTCAAGAGTTGTTTAGTGTTTTTATATTGCAAGTCAACATTGACGATATCAGAGAAAGAAAAGATATTTCTATTATTTATTTCAATTCAAAGACTTATAGCTCCCTTCGAACCCTTATTTATCACGATGGAAATCGCCTTCCAGAGTTCGCGGCCCCTCAGGCGGATGATACGT
>JAADHS010000172.1 GCA_013151745.1 Gammaproteobacteria bacterium
TTCGTTGCTTTTATTTGGCGATAAATAACAAATGCCAGGACGGCAAATAATAACGGATGGCTACAGTTGAATGCTTCACGCCACCACAAGCTCCCTGTTGGAAACGGCACAAATAACAGGCACAAAACAACCAGCAGAAAGCCATTTCGACGAAAGCCACTACTGGTAAACACTGTAAGCAATCAGATCACGAGGCAGGCGGCTATATATAAACCGGACACTTAATTTTCCGCCATACCTTTAATACCCGCCACATAATCACTCAGCTCCCGTCTGGCGACCGGTGTCAGTAGACCTTCTTTGTGCAGCTCAACAATCACATGCAGAGCATCACCGCCGACTAATTTGTGCTTCTCCTCCAGCCCCGCATGTAAAAATAAGCGGTGCGTTATGAGATTTATCCTTCTGGGGACACCCGCACTAAATTTGTGAATCAGGCTTAGAGCCTCTTCGGTAAAAGAGGGGTCATTCTTCCAGCCCACGCAGTGCAAGCGGTGCTCTATATAATCTACCGTCTGCTTGAAATCCAGTGGCTTTAATTGCGCAGCCGCAATCAATCGCTGGTGCAGCTGCTCCATACCCGGAGAGCGCACAATATCCATCAGCGGCTCCTGGCCGACAAGAAAAATCTGTAACAACAATCGTGTATTATGCTGAAGGTTTGATAATAGACGTAATTCTTCCAGCAACTCAACAGGTAAGCCCTGCGCCTCATCAACAATCAAAATAACTCGCCGACCCTGTTCCTTTTGACGCTTTAAAAATGCCACGAACTCATTCATTGGACTAACATTCTCAGAACGATCAATTTGCAAGGAAAACGCATCAATAACCATACCAAGCAGACCACTCGAATTCAGCTGCACATTGGTCACGACACCCACGCGAGCCTTGTCTGCATCTAATTCATCGATTAATGAAGCAATTAATGTGGTTTTACCCGTGCCCGGGGCACCGGTAATGGCGACAATACCTTCACCTTCATTAATGGCATATTTCAGATAAGATTTGGCATCATCATAGGTTGGATGCCCGAAAGAAAAATGGTGGTCGGGGCTTAGGCGGAAAGCCTGCCCTTCGAGATTGTAAACTGATTTATAAACGTCGAGCATTGTATAAGATCCCAGGTCAATGCCCGAGACGGTAACTCACCTTTTAAAACATTAAAGTATCCAGCTATGCATACAAATGCTTTGGGAGCCACCGCCTCACTGCCAGAAGCAGCGAATACTACCATAAATAATTTAATCAACATAAATCCGATCACATTATACTAATGGCGCCAGTCCAAATAGTGCGACAACAAAGATTGATAAAAACACAATAACAAAAGATAGTTTTTTTGTATCCTCATGTCCATGAATTTCGTTAGAATTTTGTTCCATTATATATCCCTTGGTTATAAAAAATTAACTCAGTTTGTGACGCCAGATTTTAACGATATGCAAAAACCAATCACTCGGCCTGCTTTGCAGTTTAAATAAATACATTTCCACAGAACAACATACAGCATGTTTCATGCCAACGTTTGTAAGCGATTGTAAATCTTAACACGGACAAACTTACCCACATATTACCGCCGTATATATACGAAAAAGTGTAATACAATCCGACGATTTACGGCGCAACTTTAACACTATATAGGCGAGATTTCACAACCCGAGGCTGAAAACCGTAAAATCACGCCAAATTTCGCCCTATTTCTGCAACAAGTGTAAACATTACCGTCAAAATCAAAATAATATTATCCGAATATAATAATGCAGCCATAGAGCTGTAAGTTTTACTGACAGTTTTATCAGACAGGTGCATAACAACTTTTTAAACAAACGCAAAAGTTAAGGTTTGTTCAAAAGAAATATCACGAAGGTTTTTTTCGAACCACTAAGACAGCTTTAAAAGACGTGCTAGAATCACCCGTCCTTATACCTGCGCCCGTAGCTCAGTTGGATAGAGTACAGGCCTCCGAAGCCTAAACTCATGATAGAATCGCCAACCTTGGCTTCAACTCATAATTTCAAAATTTGCGCCCGTAGCTCAGCCGGATAGAGTGTTGGCCTCCGAAGCCAAAGGTCGCTGGTTCGATTCCAGTCGGGCGCGCCATTTTCCATCAAATCAATCACTTAAAACTTAGTAAGACTATTTAAACACTGCTTTTCTTCTCAAACTCAGTTTAAAGCCTGCACTCACTCCTTCGTAGGCATTCTATACAGAATGAGTACAGGCTCAGCACCCAAAAACAGGAGTTAAAAATGGCTGTGCCCATATGGCGCCCAAACTGTGCCCACGGGCTTTTTTAGGGAGGTTAAATCTTCAGAAAATTGACCGAATTTGAGTGTAGGCTTAGATATCAAATTAAAGTAAATATATCAGTATCGCGAGAACGAAAAAATTAACAAACGAAACTCAGTGAGTAACATTGCCCTAAACTCTGCATACTTAAATAAGTACGCATATTACTTAACTCATTACTGACTAAGAATTAACAAACAATGTAGCATTATTGGCAATCTCAATTGCCAACATTTTTTGCTCATCTTTTTCAGCAGGCCACTCAATAATATTTGCATGCAATGGATGAGGAACGGTATCCTGCTTCAGCATCAGACCTGTATTAAATTGACGTGGTCAACCTTTTCATTACACCCCAGTTAAGCATCTTTTTCCATTAAAATAATTTTCTATCACTAGCTTCTGAATCAGCTTGATCATTCATAAAATCGCCTGGGATACTCAAGCCTTTTGTTAATTCAAAGTAGTCATCCCAGCTGGCTTTCGAGATAACACGACATCTCCGGTTTCAGAATCTTGCCGAATATAGACTTCATCACAATCAAACCGAAAGTTGACTGACAATCGCACTGCCTGACTACGCTCGTTCATAAATATTTTTGCTACCTGTTTCATAATTTGAACCACCTTCACTAAGTAACATCAGCTCTTAATTACACACAAACCGTTCTCACTATATGACTCTATTTATTTTTTGTAATTACAAATTAAGCCAATACTAAAAAACTCAAATACCGGCAATATCTCATATTGTGTCCATGTTAAACGCTGATTCCATTGCCTGTTGTTCAGCTCGGCTCAAACCAGCTTTTGTTGCAACTACTTCCCAGTGGCTAACACTTGCCAGAACTTCGCTTTTTATCTTCTCTGCACCTTCTTTGCTAAGCTGAAAAAAATCAATGACATCCATTGCCAGCTCATAACTCAAGCTATTATCATCGTCGCTTATGTTTAAGTGCAAACCATGTGCCTGTGTTACGGGGTTAATATCATAGGCTGGCGAGAGCAGCCAGCCTCCATCACGATAAATAAACCCGTGATTTCTTAAATGATCATCTGTATTTGAGACCGCAATATTAAATACGATACGACGCCATAATTCGGCCAAATCTTCTTTAGTATTTGATCCATTCTCTGTTAGAAACTGCGCCAGCTCTAGATAGCTTGCATCATATTCACTGTCATAGTAACCAAGTTGTGTCAGTGCCGAAGTGAAATGTAAGCGGCTATCTGATGTACGATCAAAGCGTTTAGTTAAAAAGGTATGATGGTGGCTGCTAAATTTCTCCAGTTTGCATTCCGACATATTGATTCCAGCATCAAGCGCCAACTGGTAGACCACATATTCCCAGGCAGCAATATCATAGTCATCATGATTACTTGGAAACTTTGCAATCCACAAACTTTCATCATTATCGATGACACATGACTTCGGTCTCGCACCACCAAGTGAGGCGCCTGGAGCAATTAGCATATTCAACCATTTTAAATAGTCAGGGTCATCCAGGTCCCCGACATCCTCCACCTGCTGCGCAGCATGCTCAAGCTCACGTAACGAAGTCATAGGCGGCGCTGCCAGCTTTTCATTATTGCCTAAGAAATCACCTTCAATATCCCGCTTGAATCGCAAAGCACCCATACGATACATATCATGCACACCAAGTAAATAATCTATCTCGTTAAGAACATTTGGCTTTCGTCCTTCTTTACGTGCAAGCACCGCTTCACGACGCTTCATTAATAATCGACCCCAACGATCCGGGCACGAGTCAAGAAAAATGTGAAAGTTTTGCTGCTCGTTACTGTGCTGATCACCGGCATAAAGATGTAACTGAGGATCTATTTGTTGAACAAACTCTGATTGCAGCCATTTTTCATCATAGGCAAAACTAAAGTGCTCTTTATTCTTCACCACATCAGAACGCAAGACACCAACCAAAGTTGTCGCCTCCAGTCCTTCCCAGTCTGCAAAGACATAAATATCCTGGCTCATTTTGCCCTGCCTCGAGCATCACTGCCCTTCAGCTTAATATCCTGGAGTTTTCGTCCCAGCGCATCATCACTGGCCACTTTCGCAAAATCGGCTACCAGACCAAGCACACTCAGTACAGCGACATAATGCCCAATGGAAACTGTTGGGTCACCCTGCTCAATTTTTCGAACGGTTAGTCGACTCAGCCCCGTGCGCTCTGCGATTAATGACTGGGTATATTTACGGCGCTTACAGGCAAGCTTGATATTCTCACCAAGCTCAGACAGTATCCTCCTGTTTTTTGGAAAAACAGGAGCCGTTCGTTTTCTTTTAACATTATTGATCATTACGATTACCATTTTCTCCACTTTTGGTAATCATAGTGATCAATTACTTACAAGTAAAGAGAAATTGAGACTTGCGGCTACCAAATTCAGCTAAAATGATAACAACAAGTCTCAAAGTGCGTGATTAGTAACTAAGGAGATAAATTACAACCCATGTCAGATTGATTAACATAAAGGCTATCCAAACATGCGATAAATAGCTTCAAAATCATGGGCACAGATAACATGAAAAATGTAAGCCTGTCGTCATATGGCTGTTAACTTTGGTTAATTCTGGCTCGTTGTTTTGTGTCCATCAAAAATGGTTTTAATCGGTATTATTGGGTGCAAAAAAAACCATGGAACTCTTTACAAGACATTGTTCTATATCATATTATTACGTTTAACGCGCATTCAGGACGTTGCCTTCATTCGGCCTCCGACTGGGGTCGGTGGTTCGAATCCACTCGGGCGCGCCAATTTCATACTTGTCCAGCTTTTAAAAAAAACGGCGCTTCACTTGATAAAATCAGGACGAGGATTATCACAGCCCAGCCATGCAAAACCGGCCTCCAGGCTATCAAAAAGCTCCACCTCAAAACCATGCGCCCTTGCCAGCGCCTGATGTATCTTCGCCAACCGAACAACTTCCGGGTGCCTTAGTACCAGTGCAGTACGAAAAGCCGCCGCATTCACGCCTATCCCGGTTTTAATTGCTGCAAGATTACGAATATCATCTTCCGTGACCAGAACGCTTACAACGTCAGCATCATAATATAGCGACAGGAATCCAGCCTTTACTTCACCAGCATTCCAGCTATCGATTTGCCAGAAGATGCCATTGATAAAACTTTGTGGCTCGATGTCATCACTCATCTTACCAACCATCAAACGACCTTCATTATAAACAGCCCTTTCAAACATAGCTCATGGTCTTTTCTTTCTTACCAGCCAGATCAGACCTGGCTAGTAATTTATCACCGTTGGCTGGTATTGTTTAAAATCAGGCATCGTCATGCCGGCATTGGCATTGATATAGGTCGGATCAGCGATAACAAAACGCTGTCCTTTATAATTTACGCTGTCGCCTGCGACTGAGCCATTAAAACGAATCGCGGTAGCGACATGGCCAGGATAATCAAGCCCAATCACCTGTAGCTTCAATAAGCTCCGAACCAGCCAGGCAAATAAAATTGCGCGATCCTCGCAATCAGAATAGGGATAAAACAACGTTTCCTCAGGAAACAGGTAATTTTCTTCGCCAAACTGCTGCTCGTCGGTTTCATATTTCAAAGACGTTTGCACAAAACGCAATAAGAAATTTACCGCCTGCTGTTCGGACATCCCCTGCATGTATGCCGCCAACTGCTTTTGCAGTGGCGTAGCAGTCACCTTATAGACCCCCGAGCCAAAATATATATTAAGATTTAACTGCGGGTAAGTACTAAAAAACTTCACGCGACCACGGTCATATGTCACGTCGATATTATATTTTTTACCTTCAAACGTAAAAGACAGATGACGGCGCTCATCCTTATCATTCGATGCCACCACCGGCGTTACCCGCATATCAAAATCTTTCGTCGTATCAGGGTACTCACCATCATAGGTAAAGACCTGGCCCG
>JAADHS010000095.1 GCA_013151745.1 Gammaproteobacteria bacterium
GGAGAAATAACGGAAGCACAGTGGGAAGATCTCATGGGGACTAATCTCAAAACGCCGCTGTTTCTCACGCAAGCTGCCGCACCCTATTTACTTAAAAGCAAAGGATGCATTATTAATATAGTTGATATACATGGTCAACGTCCGCTCAAGGATCACCCTCTGTACTGCGCTGCCAAAGCGGGACTCATCATGTTGACACAATCCCTAGCACGTGAAATGGGTCCGGACATTCGGGTCAATGCGGTTGCGCCCGGTTCCATTCTCTGGCCGAATAACAAAATAGAAGAACAAACCAAAGAAGGTATCATCAATCGCACGGCGTTGAAACGACAAGGATCACCACGGGATATTGCTAATGCCGTACGCTATCTGACGCTGGATGCGGATTATGTCAGCGGTCATATTCTGACAGTTGATGGCGGACGTTCTCTGGCCATGTAAAGGGGACAGGCCATAATTTTTGTTTGCTTTTGTCATAGGCATCCCATAACGTGTCATAGGTTACGCCCAATACAGGGTGTATGCTGTTACCCGCAATTTCTGCTAGGGGTTTTAAGACAAAAGCATGTTCGGTAATTTCTGCTCTGGGAAGTTGCAAATCAACATGATCCAGAATATTTTGATCGTAAAGTAATAAATCCAGATCAAGCGTCCGGGAGCTCAATCGAGGAGCTTGCCGACAACGACCCAACTCCTCCTCCATTTTACGTAATACTGAAGCGACCTCTAAAGGCTTGCTGGAAACAACCGCAGCCACAACAAAATTGAGAAAGTTAGCCCCCACAAAGCCAATGGCTTCGCTCTCATAAATTTGCGACACAGCCACAGAACCAAACTGATCTGTCAGCGCCAGCATCCCTTGCCTGATACTCTGTTCTGGATTGACATTAGAACCGACACTGATATAAATCTGCGCCATTAACCCGCATCACCACGCTCAATAATGACGCCCACGTCCCTGGCACCACGCACGGCACCCTGCTTATTGACTTGCAAACGCAGCCAAGGGACATTGAACTCATCAATAATGACCCCGGCAACCTGCTCAGCCAAGGTTTCTACTAACTGAAAGCGACTTTCTTCAACAAATGAAATCAACCGCTTAGCGACGGCTTTGTAGTTCAAAGTATCTTTAATATGGTCGCTTCGCGCGGCTTGCCGAATATCCGTCACCATTTCAATATCCAGAACAATGGTTTGTTTTATTCGCCGCTCCCACTCGTAAATTCCAATGATGGTTTCTATACGCAAATCGCGTAAATAGATGATATCTGCTGCCATTGTTCTGAACAAAACCCCTCAAGTTATTTCGTGCACGTTTCTGAACAATCAGTTACACTGCCTTAAATTCGGACAAACACATTTTAGTCTTGCTTTGAACGTCTAATACACTGTATTTTTAACGCTTTCATTAACATTCTAAAACCTTGAATGTATCCCTAAACTTTAGTCACTATACTGGTATTCAGATACGAGTACCATAGCCTGCCCAACATAGGCAATCACCCACAACCACTGGCATAACATGATACTGGATACCATTTTAATCGTTTTTGGATACTTGATGGGGTCAACCTCAGCAGCGATTATTGTCTGCCGCATGATGTCCCTGCCTGACCCAAGAACCGAAGGGTCTAATAACCCAGGGGCGACCAATGTATTACGCATTGGCGGTAAAAAACCCGCGGCTATCACGCTCGCTGGTGATTTTTTAAAAGGGCTGATCCCCGTCTCTCTGGCCATTGGCTTGGGCGCTTCAGATTCAATTATTGCACTGACAGGGATCGCGGCTTTACTTGGACACCTATTTCCTCTGTTTTTTGGTTTCCAAGGGGGCAAAGGCGTAGCAACAGGTCTTGGTGTGCTGCTTGGTTTTTCCTGGCTCGTCGCTGCCTGTGTTGCATTGACTTGGCTCATTGTTGCCAAAGTATTTCGAATTTCTTCTTTATCAGCACTGGTTGCTACTCTTTTTACTCCTTTATTTGTATGGTTTTTAAGCTCCATCACTTTTTTCATCGCGTCCATTATCATGTCGATATTAGTCTTATACCGACACACCGATAACATCAAACGTTTGCTCAAAGGAAAGGAGGGGGAAATCATCGAATAACAAATTGCTATAATAAATATAAAAAAAATTTGATATTCCTGATTTATAACCTAGACTTGTACTATATTATCGATTTAATCGATAATTCAGGGCATCACACGCTGGGCACATTGGAGCAATCCGGTAGATTTTGAGCAGTGTGGTGTAATTAGCATCATCAATTTACGCCAATCAGGAAGGTATATATGTTGATATCCGGAAAAGGGCGGTACGCCATTACCGCTATGATGAATTTAGCCATTCACAACAATACAGGGCCTTTATCTCTCGCAGATATATCCCAAAGCCAAGGCATTTCGCTCTCTTACCTCGAACAAATCTTTGCCCGGTTACGCCAAAAAGATCTAGTCCGCGGAACACGGGGGCGACACGGAGGGTATCGCCTCGCTCGGCCTGCCCAACAAATCAGCATTGGTGATATTGTGCGCGCAGTTGAAGACAGTCCGCCCTTAAGACCAGAAATGGGTACGTCACATGAGCTGGCTCTCAGCCATGGTTATGCACCAACACAGACTTACTGGGACAAGCTTAGAGTTCAACTCTACAATTTTCTGGATGACATCGACCTTGCCCAATCTGTGACACAAGAAGATATCATTGCAGGTAGCCCTTTTATGAATACAACACAGCCCTCCCCTATTCCTAACTGAAAAACTCACAACGTATTCAGGTCATTACAGGAGAAGGCTATATTGGGATAGAAGCAAGCCTGATGAGGTTATATTTGCTGGTTATTTTATTTTGCGCCCCGCCATTCACTTCAGGGAGTACGCTTGGGATCGCAAAAAAATGAGAAACAAGGATGTTTATCATTGAAATAATCGAAATATAGACCTCAATCAGGCTTATTCTTGTTATGATGGCTGTTGTCGGATCATTGTCTAGGAGGCTCCGAGAATAAAAATCATAGCGAAAAAAGCCATTTTGAATCCACCTTTTCAAATCAATAATGAAATACACCCCTGTGTTTCACCCCCGTTAAAAATTGTGTCCCTACTTGCTCCCGGAAAATAGGATGGGGGGCTTTCTAAGTCGTATTTCTATTTCTTATATCGTGACTTATGCGTATCTTCATCATTAGATTAATATTAAAATTTTTTTCACTGGGCAGCCTCTCCTTTGCCCATGGCACAGGAACAATACTGGGAAAGTTGCTGTATAAACTGCCCAATTCATTAAAAGATACGGTCAGCGCCAATATTAACTATTGTTTTCCAGAACTTTCCCACACCCAAAAGCAAAAATTGATTCATGCTAACTTAATAGAAACTGCAAAAAATGTGACCGAAGCCGGCCCCTTATGGTTCTGGCCTATGGAAAAACTAACCCCCTATATTTCAGAAGGCCATGGTTATGATGATTTAAAAATAGCACTTGGCAGAGGGAAGGGCGCTATTATCGTCGCCCCCCATTTAGGCGCATGGGAAATCGTCGGTCTACATTGCGCCACACTCTACCCTATGACCAGCTTATATCGCCCGCCAAAGCTCAAAGCACTTAATAATGTCGTCAAAAAAGGGCGTGAGAAATCGACGGCTCAACTCGTTCCAACGGATAACCGGGGTATACGAGCACTTTTTACCGCTCTTCGACGTAATGAGCTAATCGGTATCCTTCCCGACCAAGACCCAGGTAAAAATAATGGTATTTTTTCACCTTTTTTCGGTCATCAAGCCAATACCATGACACTGGTTTCCAAGTTAGCTATAAAAACCCAGGCCCCTGTCTTCTATTGTTTTGCAGAACGGCGACGTCACGGACAAGGCTATAAAATGCATTATTATAAAGCTGAGTTCGCAATTAACGATGCACCTTTAAACCAGTCTGTTGCACTCATGAATAAGGAAGTAGAAAAACTAATATTACAGAAACCCAGCCAATATCAGTGGAGCTACAAACGTTTCAAAACTCGACCCGATAATGAACCGGCGATGTATTAAAAGGTGACGGTCAAAATAGTGCTCAGTACTTTAGTCAATTTATTCATCTCGGCATCGGTTCCAATCGTAATCCGCACATAGTCTCTGATTCTGGGTTGATCAAAATAACGAATCAAAATACCCCTTTCTTTTAACTCCAGATACAGTTTTTCAGAGGGATAGTGATGATGTTTTACAAATAAAAAATTAGCTGCGGAGGGCAACACCCTGAAACCCATACTGTTCAGCTGGGAAGCGATTTGTTCTCGAGTATTTATAATTCGTTTTCTATTGACCTGAAAATAAGGCTCATCTTGAATGGCAGCGACCGCCCCGGCGATAGCCAGTCGATCCAAAGGATAGGAGTTAAACGAATTTTTGACTCGTTCCAAGGCATCAATTAAACCCACGTGGCCCAAAGCGTAGCCAACCCGTATGCCTGCTAATGAACGTGATTTAGAGAAAGTCTGCACCACTAACAGATTCGGATATTGGTCGATCCACTGCAAGGCACTTTCTCCTCCAAAATCAATATAGGCTTCATCGATGATAACAACAGAATCGGAGTTTTTCTGCAATAGTTGTTGAACCTGCTCCGCACTTAAAGCACGCCCCGTTGGCGCATTAGGATTGGGGAAAATAACACCCCCATTCGCTTGAGCATAAGCAGTAATATCTATTTCAAATGTATCCGTCAACGGGATTAACTTGAAATCAATCTCAAACAAACCACAATAAACAGGATAAAAACTATAGCTGATATCGGGAAATAAAACAGGCTTGTTTTTCTTGAAAAAAGCCATGAAAGCCAAGGCCAGCACCTCGTCCGAACCATTGCCAACAAAGACATTTGAACTGTTCACACGGCAATAAGACGCCAGGCTACGTTTAAGTTCTGTCGCATTTGGATCAGGATATAATCTTAAATCCGCATCCAGTTTTGCGCGCATCGCGTCCAGCACAGCAGGAGAAGGCGGGTACGGATTTTCATTCGTATTTAACTTAATATATTGTTGGTCTTGTGGCTGCTCACCAGCAATATAGGGTCGCAACTTTGAAATCAGCTCACTACAATATTTATTCATAAAACAATACTATTTTTTTGGCAATACCAGGAATAAGATAAAAGTTATAATACCCAAATGGGCAAAATTTCAATTACAACTCAACGCCTTTTTGGGCTTTTATCCCAGCCTTATAAGCATGCTTGATTTCCTTCATTTCCGTTACTGTATCCGCAATCTCGATCAGCTCTGAGGGGGCACCGCGACCCGTCACCACCACATGTTGCATCATGGGTCTTTGCTGTAGCTGCTTAACCACATTGTCCACGGATAGATAACGCAGCTTTAACGCGATATTCAGTTCGTCCAACACCACTAAATCAAAATGTTCATCGGCCAGGAAGTCACTCGCTTTTGCCCATGCAGCTTCAGCGGCAGCAATATCAGCACTTTTATCTTGTGTCTCCCAAGTAAAGCCTTCGCCCATCACATGATACGCCACTTCAGAAAAACGACGATAAAAAAGCTCTTCTCCAGTCGCCCCACTACCTTTAATAAACTGCACCACGGCAACTCGCATGTCATGCCCCAAGGCACGCGCGACCATGCCAAAGGCCGAACTGCTTTTCCCTTTCCCATTTCCGGTATGAACAAGAAGAACCCCCCGTTCTTTCGTTGCCTGAGCAATACCGGCATCAATCACTGCTTTTTTTCTCTGCATACGGTGTCGATGGCGATCCTGGACACTTTGATCTTTAGAATTCATTGATATCAACCTATATTTAAGTCCAACAAACGCCCAAAACGATTTAATCATGATACTGAGCAGAGATCATTATGACATAAGATACACAACACACCCCGCTCATCCAAGCCAGATCATCGCAAAAACAAGACCACTTAATCCCGAGAAAAAACCTCTAAAAAACCGACGCCTACAAACAACAAACACTTCCCCTAGAGCACTAAAAACCCCCAAGTTGTAAAATTACAACAGAGTGTCCCACCAAGAGATTACAGCAAGACCTTTGATTTTCAGCTTGATTTTATAAAAAAATCAGTCTATCATTCATTTCGAAGCGTATTTTTATCTTGTTGTTGCAAGTTAACAACAAACAACACAGTTAGGAGTTAACATGAAAAAGACAGCATTAAGTTTAGCAGTACTGGGGG
>JAADHS010000109.1 GCA_013151745.1 Gammaproteobacteria bacterium
GCGTTATTCTCCAGAATCCATTTGGCCAACATCACCATGACGATACTCTTGCCACTGCCCTGGGTATGCCAGATGATACCGCCTTCTTTACGGCGCACATGCTCCTGTGCGGCCTTGATACCAAAATACTGATGTACGCGGGGCAGCTTTTTTACACCGCCATCAAACAGCACAAAGTCATACATCAGTTCAATCAGGCGTTGTTTGTTACAGATCTTGCTCAGGTATTTATCCAGCTTGTAACTGCTGTTATCGGCCTCGTCTTCTTTCCATTTCAGAAAGAACTTCTCAGGCGTGCCGATGGTGCCGTATTTCAACCCTTCTGAATCGTTACCGGCAACACGAATTGCACCGTAGTAAAAAACGAACCAATAAATTCCGGCCGCTGGTTAACCAGACTCTGACGAATGCCATCACCAATAGAGACACGGCTGTTTTTCAGCTCCAGCACGGCCATGGCAATGCCGTTCACATACAAAACAATATCCGGGCGTTTTTCCTTTTCACCGAACACAGTTACTTCTTCAGCGATATAAAAATCATTTTTTTCAGGGTGTTGCCAGTCGATCAACTCCACTGTCACCGTAGGCTCGCCTGCCTCAATCTTAACGGGCACGCCATAACGCAACAGTTGATAGACATCCTTGTTATTGTGATATAAATCCTGACCGTGGTTATTGGCAGTGGCCTGTAGCTTGTCCAGTGCCTTGTTGATTTGTTCGTTGTTATAACCCGTTGTTAACAGATATTGACGCAACTGCGGTACTTCGATGTTGCTGTTATTCGGTTTGTCTTCCAGATTACCCAGACAGGTATAACCCAGCTCATCGACGAAGCGTTTCACCACACGATTTTGTGTTACCCGTTCTGGCTTGCCTACTGCACTCATTGGGCCCACTCCCGGCTTCTGTCAAACAAGATATTCATGCGCAAAACCTGCGTCACCAATATAAATCAATAAGTTACCTGTTAACCATAGCAAAGTTACTGCCATTGCTTCAACAATTATCAAATAACCATCAAATAGACATTTTGCTGTTTTTGCCCATAGTGAGAAACCATCACGGCTTACATACTTAAAACATGCATGCCATAATCGATACTTATGAAACGTAAACAACCTACAAAATCGAGTATCCAGCGTGCGGTGGCCAGTTCAACAGCGATTGCAACTGGCCAGCCGGTAAAAACCATCGAAGCCTTGCTAAAAACCAAAAACAGCCAGTTTCAGCATTTAAAACTGGCGCAGTAAACATAAGCGTACTTTCATTACTCAGACAAACTTCTACCAGCAATCTTTTTATCATTATTCTCAATAATCACGAGGTGATTGTCTCGCCAGACCACCGCATATTGTTCAAGACGACGCTTTTTATCTAATACTTCAGACACCGCCAGCTTTAACGTGGCCAGAATTTTCTTATTGTCCGTTATCATGATTTCGCCTTTTCAATTAACAGGTTAAATATAACCTGATTCACTATTTCTCGCTGTTTCCCATTCTGCATAAAAATCATTTCTGGAGAATCACTGCTGTTCATAAAGCAATGCACCGAACTGACTTTTGTACTAAAACAGTGTAACAAATTTGACAGACTTCGTGGAAAACGTCGTCTGATCACGTCCTCGGTTACAGAATGACCGCCATGCGCTACCCGCTCCGCTACCCGTTGTATCGACATTTCTACATCCGGCAAAGCCAGATAAATTAGCTCAACCTGCCAATCATCCGCCAGCAGGCGGTTCACCAACTTTAAATAACTGCGCCCGGACAGGGTCGTTTCAAAGCCAAACGATACGCGCTGATCAATATAACTATGCACTTCTTTCAGAAACAACCGACTGGCTGCCAATAACTCTTTTTCAGGCGCCAGCGGTGCCAGGCCTGCCGCAATCAGGTCTGCATTAACAAAATTATGACAACCTGCCACTTCCGGCAAATATTTGAGTGCAAAGGTGGTTTTACCCGCACCATTGGGGCCTGCAATGATCCAGCAAACGGGTTTATTTGTATTCATATCAGTCGTATCCTACCAGTGAGCAGGTTTTGCATCATGCCCTGTTTGATTTGTTGGGTTTTGGTGAGTTTGGTTTCAAGTGCGGTGATGTCTGCGTCCATGTCAGAGAGGATGGAGGCGATACGAGTTTGTTCTTTATAATTTGGGAAGAAAATTTCATATTTTGAAACTTGAGGTGCTGTTAATTGTGGGACACCTGTACTCTCATTAGCAAACTCAATTTTCAGATTGATATATTCAGAAATATATTCACATGAATATTCATGGTATGGCTGCAAAATCAATAAACGACCAATTGCACAAAATTCATTATCCCGTGAGACAGCGTAACCAATTCCACCACGTGCCGTGATAGTGACAGCTTTAGAATTGTAATCACTTGTCCTACAAAAACCATACAACCCTTTTTTCGTGTGCGCATTCGAATAAATGGGATAAGGGTATTGATCATTTTGTATTTTTGAAAATTCACTAACTCTAAGATCACCACCCGCTGTAATATCAGCAACATCCCCCAACTTCTTCACCACCCATCCCGCTTTTAATCGGCCATTTTCATAGGGGTTGAGCAGGGTTTGCATGGCGCCTTGTTTGATCTGGCATTTTTTAGCGATGAGGCGGGTGAGGGATTGAATCAAGGCATCGGCATCGCTTAAGGCATTGGCGATGGCGATTTGTTCAGATTTGGTAGGTACCGGGATTTTCACCTTCACTAAATCCCTACTGTAGATCGCCGCAACGCTCGTGGTACCGATGGCTATAGCACGTAAACTTTTTAATGATCTCCTTGTATTCAGGATGTAGTTCATGAAACGCTTAGACGCAACATTCGTCTCATTGAATTCCATCCGCATTATATTTGAGTTGAAATATGCCTCCGGCAATTCATTGCGCCAAATTGCAATCTTACCAACGAGTTCGAGTGTATTCCTCGTATTAAATAATACATCGTCTTCTTTCAATCTGTCACGAATAGCAGGCGGCTGAGGAGCAATAATAAACTCTAATTTATCGAGTTTAATAGTTCCACGACCTAAATTGCCCATCTTGATAAGGGGCCAATTCGTTACGCACTCATTATTTTTGTAATTTCCACCAAGCTGCGTTGACTTCAGAATAGCCCCTAGTTCAGGTGCGTCCCACGCTTCAGGTATCACTCCCACTTCAGTCTGCTTGTACCCCTCCCTCAGCTCCATACAAACCCCATCTTTTGTAGATGCCCATTCACTGCTTTTTCTAAATCCATGATATTTTGGATTTGCTGCGGCAACGGTGTCTCATAACTCTCGGCCAGTTCTTTAATACGCTGGGTAAGGCGTTGGCTGATGCGGTCCATTTCGGTGTGAATGTCTTTGTCGATGGTAGTCATCCATTTATCATCAACCACCAGTTGCTTGATTTTCTCTTCGATCAATGTAGGGTAGAAATCCAATAGGGCTGCATCCAGCTCTGCTTCGGCTGTTTTAATGGCTTTTTTTGTGACGGCTTCATTATTTAGCAGCTTCAGGTATTGCTTGAGAATCTTTTCTTCTTCCCTTGCTTGTGAATCGCCTTTTATTTCTTTCAGCCTTGCATTGATATTGCCCTTATTAATTTTATCCAGTTCAGCAAATGCCCCATCTTCACCGCTATGTTCTTCTTCCATTCCGGTCTTCTGGCTTTGCAGGGTTTCCAGCTCTGCATTGAGTGAGTCTATCTCCTGTTGCTGTTGCGTAAAATAACGATTGATCACCAGTGACTTGGGAATGAGGTCACATGTCCAACCCTTGTCGGTTGTTTTTGTTACTTTACCGTCTTTGTTTTTCTTCTCTTCTATAATGCGATAGGTTTCTGCTTTCCATCCGTCTGAAGCGATAAGATAACAATCGTCCTGCATTACTTCAAACCAGTAGTTCATCAGGTGTTGGTAGACATCATATTTATCGATGAGTGCCTTGCCAGTGTAAGTGGCTAGCAGTGCTTCACTGATATTGTGAATGACTTCTTTGGGATAATGACCGGGCTGCAGGGATTTTAGTTCAGCGGTGGTGTTTGTTTGCCATTGGTTGAATACCTGGTTCATGTCGTTAATAAACTGCACAAATTCGGGGTGCTGGTAGATAGTGGGCTTGATGTCATCTTTCGCTACCTGCAAGCTAAGGTATCTGTCACTACGTTTGGCCGGGCTGAATAACGCCGATTGCAGGCCGGGCAGTACATCCCAATAGTTTTGCAGGTCTTCGATGTCTGCCTTGGGAATGTCACCCAGCAGGTGTGCTTCGATATCTTGCAGGTCTTCTGCCTCAGAGCTGTCGATGTAGCGCGGGATATTGAGGTTAAATTCATTTTTCTCGATGTCAGCGAAGGAGACGATTTTGCTGTAGCCTTTTATTTCGGTTTGCTTGTTGAAGACATCAACGATTTTGTGGAGATCCATTTCACGCAGACGATTTTTAGGGCCATCTTTAATAAAGCCTTTGCCTGCATCAACCATAAAGATGCCTTTACGGTTTTGCGAATTCTCTTTATCGATGAGGATAATGCAAGCAGGAATGCCCGTGCCGTAAAACAGGTTGGCAGGCAGACCGATGATGCCTTTGATTAAACCTTTGCGAATGAGCGCCTCGCGAATAAGCGCCTCGGCATTGCCACGGAACAATACGCCATGAGGCAAAATACATGCGCCTTTACCCCGGCTTTTTAGTGAGCGAATGATGTGCAGCAAATAGGCATAATCACCGTTTTTTCCAGGTGGCACGCCGTAGCCATCAAAGCGTTTATAGTCATCATCTTCTATATTTACACCACTGCCCCAGCGTTTATCACTAAAGGGAGGATTAGCCACCACATAGTCAAATGTTTTCAAGCTATCGCCATCTTTGAATAACGGATTGGCAAGCGTGTTGCCGTGTTTGATTTCTGCCGTGGGGTTGTCATGTAATATCATGTTCATGCGCGCCAGCCCGCTGGTAGCCCCGTCTTTCTCCTGACCGTAAAGGGTTACACTTGTTTTTGCCTGATCAGATATTTTCAATAGCAATGAGCCTGAGCCACAGGTGGGATCGTACACAGTAGTAGATGCAGTGGTTTCTGCGCAATCAATCCCAATGATTTTAGCCATGATACGGCTGACTTCCGCCGGGGTATAAAACTGGCCCTTGCTCTTGCCGCTTTCGGTGGCGAAGTGACGCATGAGGTATTCATAGGCATCGCCTAAAATATCATCGCCCTCGGCACGGTTCTTACTGAAGTCCAATGCCGGGTTTTCAAATATGGCAATGAGATTGGTTAGTTTTTCGACCATCTCCTTGCCGCTGCCGAGCTTTTCCGGGTCGTTAAAATCTGGCATACTGACCAGCTTGTTGGCATTGGCCAAGGGCGCGATGATCTTTTTGTTAATATCATCGCCAATGGTAGGCTTGCCTTTCAATGCCACCATGTCGGTAAAACTTGCGCCTTCCGGGATAGTAATGGGTGCATAGGGCTGACCGGCATATTTATCGCTGACGTATTTGATAAACAGCATGACCAACACATAATCTTTGTACTGACTTGCATCCATCCCACCGCGTAGCTCGTCGCAGCTTGACCAAAGGGATGAGTAAAGTTCGGATTTTTTAATTGCCATATACGCTTAAACCCAATTATTAAAACTGCAAATTATTATTTATTACCTAAAAAAAGCAATTAGTTATATAGTCAACCTGACAAAAACAAATTCAATCCATAGTAGCATACTTCCTTAATGGATTATGTTGTTCAATGTTCACTTATGAGGCATAAATGCAGATACGTTTTTACTGCATTTCACATTATGATCAGATAGTTAAAATAGATTTGGCTCGGTAATTTGTAATTTCATAAAATATAAAATAAATCATGCGCGCAATCATACAGGACAAGTCACATCATGGTAAATACTGATAGCTTTTTATTAGAAAATCTTGAAAATATAACTAAATCATATCAGAATTTTACTCGTGATTACGGTGATGTTACCAGCTTAAAGACCAAAGATTTATCTTCAACAAAAAAAGAACAGTGTCAAAAACAAGCAAAATACATATTTAAACTTTCTAAAGCAATAAAGGCAAACAGACGGCGACTACTAACTCATAAAGAGCTACCAATATACAACGATAATGAGGGGTTATTAGCTTACTATGAAAATACAATCGAACCCTTAATGGAACATTTTCATGGAATAGAAAATAACAAACTGCGAGACCTATTTAAACTAATTAGCTTAGAAGCAATAACACTCGACACATCTTCCAAGCCTGTATTAAAAGAATGCCTCAATGATTTAATCCATGATGCATTTGATGAAATTTTTGCAAATGAGGGTGGCTATATGTCTCTCAAATGGGCACATAGAGAATATGAACTGGATGATCTAATTGAAATTTCATCCAGCTTATATTTTACGCCGGATATCTGGG
>JAADHS010000228.1 GCA_013151745.1 Gammaproteobacteria bacterium
CGCCAGCCCGTTCGTGTTTTACGCTGGATCGCTCATTTTCCACACGCGGTCAACATGAACCTGTTAGAGCTAGAACAGGCGAACGATGTACCAGACGCATTGAACACAGCAAATACAATCGGTATTCCTGCGCAAAATATTATTGTTACGGATAAACGGGGTCAAATAGGCTGGTCTATTGCGGGCATCATACCCAAGCGTAGCGCTCTTGATAATGAAATACGCACCCCCATTTCCTGGACTGAAGCGGAAAACTCATGGCAATCCTGGTTAGAGCCTCAACATTACCCCCAAGTTATCAATCCGGATTCACATCGTTTGTGGACCGCAAATTCACGTGTCATTGCCGGTGATGCGGCTTATAAAATAGGAGATGGCGGTTTTGTACTCGGCGCCAGAGCCACGCAAATACGGAACCGTCTGCAGGCGACCGAAAAGTTTAACGAAAAAGACCTATTGGCTATTCAACTTGATGATCGCGCCTTTTTTTTAGATCGATGGCAACATTTTATTCTTGAGCTACTGTCAAAAGACACTATAGACAAGCACCCTGAACGCCAACAGTTTCGTCAACTCATTGAAGCCTGGACGGGACATGCCTCTACCGAGAGTGTCGCCTATCGTTTGGTGCGGGCTTATCGAGTCTTTGTTGCCGAAACCATCTTCACACATATTATGAGTCCTGCAATCAACCAGGACAGTCAGCTTAACCCCTTATTTTACAAAAGATATGAAACTCCGTTATGGCAACTCATTAATGAACAACCGGAAGCGTACCTGCCAAAAAAATTCCCGTCTTGGGAAGCGCTGTTATTAGCCGGTGTTGATGATGTTGTCACTTATTTTGAATCTAAAAAAATCCCCCTGGAAGACGCAAGCTGGGGACAGCGTAACACCCTCGCGATGGCTCATCCTCTCAGCTTGGCCGTGCCTCTGTTAAGCCCTCTGATCAATGCCGCGGCGGTGCCCTTGCCCGGTGATCGTTATATGCCACGAGTACAAAGCCCTGATTTTGGTGCTTCTATCCGTTTTGTTGTTGCTCCAGGGCATGAAGAAAACGGAATATTACAACTCCCCGCAGGACAAAGCGGACACCCCCTTTCTCCTTTTTATATGGCCGGTCATAACGACTGGCTTACGGGAAAAGCAACGCCTCTTTTACCCGGCAAAACACAGTACACTTTGACACTGGTTCCACAATAGATAATTTCCCCTTTTTCAATAATTACTATGCCGCGGGTGCAACACTGACAGGGTCTTCGTGGATGATCACTTCGGCTCCTGGCACCGCAACGCAAATTCGTGCTTCAACGGCATCAGAGATCGCATGCGCCTCAATCAATGGCAGATGATCATCCAATTCGATATGTATTTGAATAAAGCTGACCTGACCTGACTGTCGAGTCCGTAAATCATGAAAACCCTGCACGCCGGGCGAACTCAAAACAACGTCTTCAATTTTTGACTGTATTGCCGGGGATAATTCTCTGTCCATAAGCAAATGAAAGGCTTCGCGGCCAATGTGCCCTGCATGATATAAAATATATCCACCAATCAGCAAAGCAATAAGCGGATCCACCACAGGCCAACCATAAAAAACTAAAACCAAGGCGATAATGGTTCCAGCATTCGTCATAATGTCAGCCACATAGTGCATTGAATCAGCTTGAATGGCCGTCGACCCCGTATGACGTATCACATACCGCTGAAACGAAACTAATATTAAGGTCAGGATAATAGAAAACAGCATGACCGCCACACCCACAGATATTTGACTCACGGCATGGGGATGTACAATTCTATCCACTGCGTGCAACAAGAGAAAGACCGCCGACCCGGCGATAAAGGTGGCCTGTGCTAAAGCGGCCAGAGGTTCTGCCTTCCCATGACCAAAGCGATGTTCATTATCCGCCGGTTGCAGTGAATACCAGACAGCAAAAAAATTGATAACCGAGGCCAAAACATCCATGACTGAATCAATTAAAGAGGCTAAAATGCCGACAGAACTCGTCATCAACCAAGCAACCAGCTTGATGATGACCAGCGTCAACGAGGTGACAACAGATGCAATAGTTGCAGCCCGGAGTAATCGTGCTTTTTTATCTTGGTGTTGTTGCTTTGTCACAGACGCCATAGTGACCCTGATTCCTTCTTCGATAAGTTCTTGGTCTCTACACGACAGATGCCATAATGTTCATTATAATAGCGGCAAAAACACCGGCAACAACGTCATCGAGCATAATGCCCAAGCCACCATGGATATGACGGTCTAACAAAGAAATAGGCCAAGGTTTCCAGATATCAAATAAGCGAAATAATAGAAACCCGATAATAATCCAGATAAAACCGCTTGGGGCTGCGATCATCGTGATTAAAAAACCAACAATTTCATCCCAAACTATGCCCGGATGATCAGGGACTGCAAAATAACGAGAAGTGACACCACAAATCCAGATTCCATACACGGTTAAGATCAAGACAATAATGAGATACGCAACGAGCGGTAAATCCATAAGCAGCAGATACACCGGCACAGCAGCTAATGTACCGCATGTTCCTGGTGCTTTAGGCGCCAGGCCTGAGCCAAAACCAAAAGCTAAAAACCTTGAAGGACTGCCTACAATCTCACTGAAATTTACTTTTTTCGTCGCCAAGCCCAATATCACTCCTTTTTATGTCAAGAACGCAGACTGTACAGAAACATCAGCTTGTTTTCTAGTCTGAAAAATACGGACAAAAAAGAAAAAACACTTGATTGGATTGTTTTTGAACAATAAAAAAGAGGAGCGCACACACGAGGGAGGAGATTCACTAAGGGAGGGATTGTGGTGCGCCCTCAAAAAAGTAAGCATAGCTTACTGGTTGTCACGATATCTACTTTGTTTCAACATCATCGACAACGTGGAGCTATTGTGCCCTACCTCAGCCATAAATAAAAATTGATTTTATCGATAGTTTCCATAAGCTATAATCTATAGCTGTTTTACCTCCATCTCCAAAGTTAACACTTTACAATACTTATTAGGTATAATATATTGATTAGAATAAGAAATGTTACTTTCAGACAGCTCCAGGTCTTTGAATCGATTGTCCGAAATGGCAGCTTTACAGCCGCGGCCAACGAACTTTGTCTAACTCAACCGACAGTTTCAATGCAAATAAAAAAGCTGAATGAGTCCGTAACCGTCCCATTATTCGATTATGTCGGCAAAAAACTCCAACTTACAGAGGCTGGCAAAGCATTGCTTGACAGCTACCTTGTAATTTCAGATGAATTATCACGCTTTGAAATGACAATCGCCAATATGAAAGGCATCAAACAAGGTACGCTACGCTTAACGGGTGTCACCACAACAGAATACTTCGCCCCTCGAATTCTCGGCGCCTTCGCGCACAAATATCCAGGCATCAACGTCGTGCTTAATGTCACCAACCGCGCTTCTGTCCTAGAGCGTATCGATGACAACCGTGATGATCTCTATATTATTGGTGGTGTTTCGCCTAAAAACTTTAATCTTCACGTAACCCCTTTCATAGAAAACCCGCTTGTTATTATCGCCCCGCTCAACCACCCTCTTATGAAAAAAAGAAAAATTCCATTAAAAAAAATCGTTGACGAACCCTTCATCCTGCGAGAACCGGAAACCGGAACCAGCGTAATATTCCATCAATTGCTTCGTGAAAACAATCTCAGCGTCAACTCACGCATGGTTTTAGGGAGCAACGAAGCGGTAAAACAAGCGGTCATAGGGGGCCTGGGACTGAGCATACTGTCAAAGCATGCCGTTGTTCATGAAATTGTTAATCGCGAACTGGTATTATTGGATATAGTAGGCTTCCCTATTAACCATCAATGGCATATTGTGTATCCTGAAGGAAAAGAGCTGTCGGTTGTCGCCCAGGCATTTCTAAACTACTTGCTTGGTGAAGGAAAAGAAATCGCTGAAGCACACTTATATGGAAACCTTTCGCTGTCATCACAACCCAAAAATAAATAAGCATTAACAACCTATGTACCCACTACAACATGGCCAACCTTATCCACTGGGCGCGACATCAGATAAAAACGGCATCAATTTTTCTATTTTTTCGCAACATGCCACCACGGTTGAATTATTACTCTATGAAACAAACGATAGCGATACCCCGTTTCAGGTTATCAAACTGAGCCCTGAATACAATAAAACCTACTTTTTCTGGCACGTTTATGTACAGAATTTAACACCCGGTATACTCTACACCTGGTCGGTGGGCGGACCACAAGAAACGACTCAACACGGCTACCGATTTTCCCCCGAAACAGAATTACTCGATCCGTGGGCAAAAGCCGTTTCAACATCAAGATGGGATAGAGAAAAAGCACTCAATAATGCAGAACCTGACAACCAACATTATAGTATGCGTGCGGCGATAGTTGAGGAGACTTATAACTGGAACGGCGATCAAACACTCAATCAGCCCATCAATGATGCCATTATTTATGAACTCCATACCGGTGGATTTACACGCTCGCCCACATCTGGCGTTGAACACCCTGGAACATTTCTTGGTTTGACAGAAAAACTGGACTACATTAAACAACTGGGTATCACTGATATTGAATTGTTACCCGTTATGGCCTTTGATGAGCAGGATGTGCCTGCTTCTGTTGCCGCCAGAGGGTTAGAAAATTATTGGGGATACAGCACACACAGCTTTTTCAGCCCTCACCCAGGCTACTGCAGCAACAGCAATAGCACGACACACCGCAATGAATTCCGAGATATGGTCAAAGCCGTACATCAACAAGATATTGGCATTATTCTTGACGTTGCTTTCAACCATACCGCAGAAGGTGGCAAAACGGGAACGACAATCAACTTCAAGGGTTTTGCCAACGAACTTTTTTATCACTTAAATCCCGCAGACAAAGCTGAATACCGGGACTATACAGGCTGTGGCAATACCGTTAACTGTAACCACCCATTAGTCACCAACTTTATCGTCAATTGCCTAGTCTACTGGGTAGAAAAAATGCATGTTGACGGCTTTCGCTTTGATTTGGCCAGCGTCTTTTCGCGCAACGAAGAGGGACATCCCATCGCTAATGCGCCACTACCCTGGAATATCGAATACTCAAGCAGCTTAAGTAAAACCAAGTTAATCGCTGAAGCTTGGGATGCCGTTGGTCTTTATCAAGTCGGCGAATTTCCCGGCTTTCGTTGGTCTGAATGGAATGGGCAATATCGTGATGTAATACGGCGTTTTGTCGCCGGAGAAAAAGGCTTGGTCAGTGCCGTTGCAACTTGCCTGAGCGGCAGCAGCAATTTATACCAGGCACGCAACCGCCTGCCCAGCAACAGCATCAACTTTATAACCTGTCATGACGGCTTTACACTATACGACCTCGTCAGCTATAACAATAAAAATAATATGCTTAACGGCGAAGACAATAGAGATGGTCACAATGAAAATTTAAGCTGGAACTGCGGTGTGGATGGAGACACAACCCATCGCCAGATCTTGTCCCTACGTCATCAGCAGACCAAAAATTTCATGTCTATACTCTTTCTTAGTCAGGGTGTCCCCATGATTCTCGCCGGTGATGAAGTGCTTAAGAGCCAGCAAGGCAATAACAATGCCTACTGTCAAAATAATGAACTAGGCTGGTTTGACTGGAGTCTAGTGAAAAAAAATGCGTTCATGTTACGCTTTGTACGCGAACTCATTGCTTTTCGTAAGCGCCATCCCAGTTTACGCCGACCCCGTTTTTTATCAGGAAATAAAATCAATGGTGCCGACATGGCCGACGTCTCATGGCATGGTTTTAAACTTAACCAGCCGCAGTGGGAGGATTCACAAGCGCAATTTATTGCATTCACATTATGCGCGGTTCGACAAGACGAAGCTCATTTACATATTATGATGAATATGAGCAATGACAGCGTCACGGTATCACTCCCCAAGCTTCCCCACCGGCAATGGTATACCGCCATCAATACGGCGCTGACAAGCCCCAGAGACATCCTCTCTCCTGCTTGTCAAAGACCCTTTTATAAATCGATCGTCACCGTTACAGGGCACAGCGTCGTCGTTTTCGAAAGTAGAAACCCCTGATGTCGAACAACCACACCTATTCACCCGGTGCCCGGTTTTTATTTATTGCGGCGGCATTTATCATTGTGGTTGCTGGCTTGCGAACTGCTGAAGCCATTATCGTTCCCTTCTTGCTTTCATTATTTGTTGCCGTGATCAGTAGCCCCTTTCTTTTTTGGCTACAAAAAAGAAAAATTCCTGACGCACTGGCGCTATTAATCGTCATGCTGGCCGTACTCGCCGTTATTACGCTGCTTGCTATATTCATTGGTGGTTCACTCAACGATTTTTCCAGAGCGCTGCCAAGCTACCAGGCACGTCTTCAGGAAGACCTTAATGCCGCTTTGAACTGGTTCACCGCTCAAGGCATCGCCTTACCCATGGAAGAAATTAAAGCCTCCTTTGACCCGGGTATGGTCATGGGCTTGGTCGGCGTCCTTTTTAGCAGTCTCAGCGGGGTTTTGACTAACGCTTTTTTCATTCTTCTTACTGCTTCATTTATCTTGCTTGAAGCGGCGAGTTTTCCCAAAAAAATATTAAAAATATTAGATGACCCAGAGGCCTCCATGAGTCATTTCAGCACCTTAACGGACAATGTAAAACGCTATGTTGCGATGAAAACAGCAGTCAGCCTGTTAACAGGCGCAATCATTGCCATTTGGCTGGCGATCATCGGTGTTGACTATCCTTTGCTGTGGGGACTGCTGGCCTTTCTTTTTAATTACGTACCCAATATTGGCTCTATTATTGCGGCTGTCCCGGCTGTTTTTCTGGCTTTGGTACAATCCGGAGCCACCCTGGCGCTCGCCGCTGCTGCGGGTTATGTGGTGGTTAATATTGTTGTCGGCAGCATGATTGAGCCCCGAGTCATGGGGAAAAGTTTGGGGCTGTCTACCCTAGTAGTGTTCTTATCTCTGGTCTTTTGGGGTTGGGTACTGGGTCCAACCGGAATGTTACTTTCTGTCCCACTCACCATGGTGGTTAAAATTGCGTTGGAAAGCCATGATAAAACGCACTGGCTGGCCATTATGTTAGGCTCTGAGCATGAGTCACATTCAAGCATCAAAAAACCTCAAAGCTAAATAAAAGAAAATCTTAAGTTAATATGAAAACTTTAAAAAAACTTAATGTTATTTGCTCTCTCCTGTTGCTCACCTTGATTTCGACAGCACCTGTTTCAGCCGTACCCCAGAACAATATTATCTCTGAACAAAATACAGCCCAATCCAATAAACTAATAGAAAAACAATTACATTGGTCACAACTTGAATATCAAGCAAGCAAATTCGGCTTTTCAGTTAAGTCAAAAATCAAGCTGGTTTCTCTACCAACAGCTCAAAGCAATGCTATGCTGATAAAACCTGAACCCGAGCATGCCGTAGCCAGTATAAGTAAGAATAATTACTACATGACTTTACACACTCAATTGTTAGGCAGAGACCTGCAAACGATGGTCTGGTTTGATCCGGCTGATGTCCGCGCACTACAACGAGTCCACCTCGAAACAGGAACGAGAAAAAACGAATATAAAGCCTATCGTTTTACCCAAAATGGTACGTTTATGATTCGAAAAAAGCCTAAAGCGGAAGAAGTTGGACTGCCCCATGAAAACTGGACAAATATCGACAGGGAATATTCCAGGCTCACTCACAAGCCACCCAATTTATTCATGGCCGAACCCGCCTCTCTATTTTATATTGTCTCCGTTGCTGATTTAACGGAACCAGGCGACAGCATAGAACTGCCTATGTTATCCAGAGGCCGCCTGATCAGGGTCAAACTCACGGTCGAAAAACAAAAAACATATCGTACTGATTATACAAAAAAGCAACCGACTGAAGATAGTGAAGTAAAAAAAGATATAGAAGCATTGGAAATATCAATACGCGCCCGGCCGTTAAATGACCCCAATGAGCATTATAATCTCAAACTGGCGGGCCTTAAAGGTGATTTACATTTTATTATTGATAAAGAAATACACATTCCACTAGAACTCAACGGTAACATGAAAATTCTCGGCACCGTCCGGTTTAAACTCAAACATGTCGTAGTACGCTGATAGGTGTATATTAAGCAATGAAATTTACAGTCGATACATTTAGACAATGGCCTAACAAACGTATTACGCTATTAGGCATGTCAGGCGTAGGTAAGACTCGTATAGCCAACAAGCTCATGCATGGCAATTGGTTTCATTATTCGGGCGACTATAGAATCGGTACCCGCTATTTAGATGAACCCATTCTCGACAACATCAAACAAAAAGCAATGCAAATCCCTTTTTTGAATGATTTACTACGTACCGATTCAATTTATATTTGCAACAATATCACCGTAGAAAATTTAAAACCCGTCTCTAGCTTCTTAGGGAAGTTAGGCAACCCGGAACGGGGTGGACTGCCTCTAGATGAATTTAAATATCGCCAGGAACTTCACCGACAAGCTGAAATTGCCGCGATGAATGACGTTCCCGGCTTCATAAAAAAAGCGTGTAACCTTTACGGCTATCAACATTTCATTAATGATGCGGGAGGAAGTGTTTGTGATCTTGATGAACAGAACGTACTAACTACGTTAGCAGAACATACCCTGATACTCTACATTAAAGCCTCAGAAAAAAATGAAAAAGAGCTCATTAGACGTGCAGAGCGGGATCCAAAACCATTGTATTACCGAGAGCGCTTTCTTGATGAACAATTGTCGACTTATCTGCAAGAACAACAGATTAACTATATTGCGCAGATGGACCCAGATGATTTTGTAAGATGGATATTCCCCAAACTTTTTTATTCCCGCATCCCTCGTTACGAAGCCATTGCAAAAAAATATGGTTACACCATCAGTACTGACGAATTGGCTGCCGTTGAAGGAGAAGATAGTTTTATCGCACTCATTGAAGCCGCAATTGCTCGTACTTCATAACGGATGCCATTATGCCTTTAATTGCACATTCTAATTTACCCACCTTTGATCGACTCAAACGAGAAGGATCATCAATATTACTACCCACAAAAGCAGACCATCAAGACATCCGTGAACTGCATATCGGTTTACTCAATATGATGCCGGATTCCGCTTTGCTTGCAACAGAGCGACAATTTTTTCGCCTAGTTGGTGAAAGCAATCAAATAGCTCAATTTTATATCCACCCCTTTACATTCAATGAAATACCACGTTCAGCAAACACGAGAGAATATATAAAAAAATATTATGAGCCTTTTGAAAATTTACAGAAAACCGGCCTGGATGCCCTAATCATAACCGGAGCCAATGTATCCCAACCTGACCTGGCTGCCGAGCCATTCTGGAAACCCTTAATCAAAGTGATTGACTGGGCCTATGAAAATGTTACGTCAACCCTGTGCTCCTGTTTAGCCTCACATGCGGTATTACAACTGCGGCACAATATCAAGCGAAAGCGTCTACCTGAAAAAAAATGGGGCGTATACCAACACGAAGTACTCAACCCAGAGCACCCTCTGGTTAAAAATATCAATACCCGCCTGGATGTACCCCATTCCCGCTTTAACGAAATCACCCGGGAGCAGTTCGAGCAAGCCAAGCTGCCTATTCTGATAGAAAGCACAACAGCGGGAGTGCATCTGGCGGTCAGTGAAGATTTATTCCGCATCGTCTATTTCCAGGGACATCCTGAATACGACACCATCAGCTTGCTTAAAGAATACAAGCGAGAAGTTGCCCTATTTCATCAAGACAAATATAATAGCCATTACCCTGTGTATCCTGAACACTACTTTTGCCCACAAACACAAGCGATCCTGAACGAACACCAACATTGTGTAATGAGTGCAAAACGCGATCATACGTCTTTACCCCACTTTCCTGATAAAATCATCACGCCAAGCTTACACAATACTTGGCATGATACCGCTGAAGCGGTATTAAACAACTGGATTGGTAAGGTCTATCAACTCACTAACCAAAACCGCACCTTGCCCTATATGAGTGATATTGATCCATCTGACCCATTAAAACTGAAATAAGCACTCGATTACCAACCTATAAATTGATATCATCCTGCCAAACATTGGTTTAGCTATATATAAAATGTATTATTGAAACAAAACATAGCGTCAAGCGGTATCAAAACAAACTACAAAATTTAAATACTTTTTCAGAAAACTAAATTAAAGCCGTTAACACCATTATGCAAAAATTAAAACAACACGTGGAACTGTAAGAACCCAGTAAAACAATAAACTGACAACAGTGACGGATACACTAAATACTATGTTTATTTCACAAAGCAAAATAGTCATTACAAAAAGTAGCTATGCGCATGATGAGAGCATAGACATGCACAACATTAATCCTTGTTTTTTAAATAGAAAAAATTGGATATCCAACCCACCGCTAAACTTGTATGAAGCGGCATCACACTATTTGGCACATCAAATTTCTCGCTTGCCCACTACTTTAGTCAACCATGTTCAACGTATCGCTTTACATGCTGCGGCAAAAAACCCTGAACAAACCTATGCCGCTTTGCTTGACCTCTATTTAATACTGGGCGAAAAGGGAGAAAAGTTGCGTAAACGATTGCTGTTCCAATGCAAAGAAGTGCTTGAGGATGATCAATATCAAGTGATCAGTGCACTCACGATTCACTCAAACAATACGCAAAATGAATACCCGTTGCTGCCCCATTCCATACTGTGTAAAAAACCATCGAGCAACAACCTCGTCGCCAAATCAAACCTCCATCAAGAACAGCTCTTACAAGATGTAATCGATGAAGGACGTCACCTGGTCGATTGCGGGCAACTTGACGAAGCACAGACACTGCTTGAACAGGCACTCATTAAATCGCCTGAGCGAGCCGATATAGCAACTGACTTACTAGAGATCTACCGTTACACTCGGAACAAAAACGCCTTATCCGAAACGTTAAAACAACTCGCGGCAACCCCGTTTAAAGATACTGAAAAATGGGAAACGCTCGCTTCGGAATTAGACTAGAATAACCATCAACTAGAGAAAAATTGATGAGTAAAGTGGCAGAAAAACCGTTATTAATAGCAGCAATAGGTATGGACAGTAGAGCATGTGAAGTCTTGCGCATGTCCTTTCAAGGGCCTGGAAAAGGCTGCTGTTTCCTCGTTGATGAAGGCGCAGCCGAAGCCATCATTTTTAATATGGACACCCCTGACGCAAAAAATATTTGGAATAAATACCGCGCTCAACACCCTAAAAAACCCACGATAGTTATGGCTTTAAAGAAGCCAGATTTCGATGATATTTATTTTATTGGAAAACCGGTACGCATAGAACAGCTAATTCAAAAAGTCAATGTCATCAAAAAAGATCTGGCGGCTCTAAAAGAAGAATTGGACGAGACTGAAATTATTCTGGAAACCTCTCCCCTTGATGGCATAAACACGGTCACACCCACTGAAAAAATAGATGAACCCACAGATTCAATCTCTTCATTCAAACAATTACCAGAGCTCGATCATGAATTCTGTGGCTCCAGCCCGGATATTGATCTGTCAAAGCCAGATAAAAAGCAAGCCGCATTTTATAACCCCAGCGATTTTTTACAAGCTCGTTTACAATGGGCTACAGAGACAGCCAACAACGAAGGTATTGCCTTACAGATAACCATCAAAGTTAATAATGATTGGAAGGTCATTATTTTCCTACCGCAAAGCAAGAGAATCATTAATGGGCTTTCAGACTTTCAACTCCGTGTTGTCTGTACTGCACCTAAATATTGCACGGCGGTGAAAGTAAAACGATTTTCCACTGAGGATTCAAAAAATCTTGAGGACAGAGCCAATAATCATGGATCCGTTGAATCTTTAAAGCCTTTTATGTGGAAAGTCGCACTATGGACAGCCAGAGGGCGTCTACCCGTGGGTACCAGCCTCACTACACCGGTCAAGCTCAAACACTGGCCTAACCTAACACGCTTGCAAAACACGCCCAACATCATGCGAATAGCGACTATAATAAGTGATCAGCCTCGCCCTTTACCTCTTGTCGCAAAGGTGTTAAATATTCCACAACGACATGTGTTCTCATTTTATGCTGCCATGTGTAGCATAAAGCTAACTGAGTCTGTTGAGACCAGCCCAGAAAAGACGACCAAGGTAACCGTCACCAAGCATAAACAACGTGGCCTGTTTGGACGCATCCTGAAACGTTTAATTGGAAGACGCTAACACTAATGAGCACATATAAAATTATATTCACCGGCCCTGTAGGCTCAGGAAAAACCACGGCTATTGGAGCCATAAGTGATGTTCCTGTAGTCAGAACAGATGAACGTGCCAGTGATATGACAAAAAACCGAAAAAAAGAAACCACCGTAGCCATGGACTATGGCGCCTTGTTTCTTGATGAAAATGATAAAATACATTTATATGGTACACCCGGGCAAGAAAGATTTAATTTTATGTGGGATATTCTAACCCAAGGTGGCCTTGGACTAGTTTTATTGATAGACAACACTCGAACAGACCCCTTTAAAGACATGCATTTTTTCCTAGACTCTTTTAAAGATTTCATCGCCGATAAAAAACTTGTTGTCGGTATCACTCGAATGGATTTACACAAGACTCCAGAAATTGAGGACTATCATAAGCAACTGGCCAGCCGAGGATTAAACCCACCCGTATTTGAGGTCGATGCACGTCGCAGGGAGGATGTCTCTTTGCTTGTGCAAGCACTTTTGTACTCTCTGGATCCTTGGCTTGGAGAGTAACATGTCAGAATCTGCATACACACTGCTCACCGAGCAGCACTATATTCTCCCCACGCCTGCTGGTGCCTATTACGCAGCCTCTGCTAATACGGACGACCCTACCCGCCAGTTATTATTTGCATTAATGTCGTATGATACCATCCAGCTCCTTGATAAAGGCCAACTGTGTCGCTGGACATCAAAAGACGATGAACAAGATGCGCTTGAGATACTCTACCGGCTCCAGCAATTAGGCTGGGTCACGACCTACAATGAAATTAAAAAAGCCCCATCAGGCAGTATTCAAGATGCCTTACCAGATATAATAAAGCAGTTATCCGGCTCAGAGCGTGCACTACTTTCGGACCAAGAGGGGTTCTATCTTTCTACTTGTGGTTTTTCTCACGAAACCGCCGAAGAACTCTCAGCACTCAGTGCAGATCTCGCCTCATTACATGCCAGACATAGCGGTTTACTACACAGTAATCTGGGTATCAATTCTGCTGCTTGGGCCATAGTGGATGCCTCGGCTAATGGTCATGTCGGATTTTGGCCCCTGTATATAGGCTCGCAACGCTTTGCTTTAGTCATAGCAGGGATGCCGCAGTTCAACCAAGAAGCCTATGTAGACCTAGTCTGGATGTTAAGCAAACGCTATGCAAATAACTAAAAAATAGATAAACTTCCAGAAAATAATACCGATAAATCCTTCAGAATTAGCGTAAACTAACTCACAATTTAAAATACCAATTTTAACAACCCTAAAAAACTAGGAGTCTACAATGCGAGCTGATCTACTAAATTCAATTTTGAGTGACCTTAACGGCAGTTCCGCTGATATTGAAGCATCCGCTGTTATTTCTACTGACGGTCTGATGATGGCAGCTATGCTACCCGCCAACATGGATGAAGATCGTGTTGGTGCTATGGGTGCCGCAATGCTTTCACTGGGTGACCGTACAGGTCAAGAACTTGAGCGAGGTGATCTAGAACAAATCTTAATAAAAGGTGACAAAGGCTATGTCCTAATGACCTATGCTGGTAACGATGCGGTCATCACCGTGCTCACTAAAGCAAACGCAAGATTAGGCTTGATCTTTCTCGACGTGAAACGAGCAGCAGAAGCCGTGACCAAGGTACTATAATGAAGGACGGGCTTTTATGGGTATCGATAAAGCATTAAAAGATGCATTGCGAGTTTTTCAGCATATTGGTGGATTCAGCGACACAGATAAAGCATTACTTAAAAAACATGGGCCGGATCTCATCTCCTTTATTCCCGCAGTAACCGATACATTTTATCAACAGTTGCTTGATGAAGAACAAACTGCAAAATATATTGAGGGGCGTGTCGAACATCTCAAGGCAACCCATATTAACTGGATAAGCAGTCTGTTTTGTGGAGACTACGATGATGCATTTATGGAAGCTCAGCTAAAAATTGGTGTCGTTCATGTTGAAGTCGGCATCCCGCCTTTGTTTGTCGCTTCCAGCATGAGTTACTTGCGCTCAGCTATGGCTAAAGTTATTGAAAAAGAGCTCAAAGACAAAGTACAGTGCATAACTGAGCTATCTGGTGCGATTGTCCGAGTATTAGATCTGTGTCATTTTTTGGTCGATTATGCTTATGAAAAAGACAGGTTAAAAAGACTGACTCAAGCAACCGGCTTATCTTTACCATTGTTAGAAAATTTAATCGCACTCAAAAGACCTAAATAGTAAGCGCAACCTTCTTCTCCCGCTTCGACTGCTATACAGACACATCAAAACCAACACTTTTTGTTTTTATAAATATCCTTCCTTGATGCCAATAAATATTAAAAAAATTCAATCGAAAGCGATTGAGGCTTGCCCTCGAACAAGTATCGAATGACGAAAAAAACGTAATTTAAAATCGCCTTCATATACTCAATTTCCTGCCGATAACAAGCTTAATTCAGACAATTAAGAATGACATTATGGCAACAACAGCACAGACCCCACTCAGTGGGCTCGCTCATCATTTGGTTAATCACGACGTTCTAAATGAACAACAAGCTCTGGAGGCGCAAACACAGGCAGACAAAGAAAAAATCCCTTTCATTTCTTACGCGGTAAAAAACGAACTGATTGACAGCCTGGCCACGGCAGAAAGTGCAGCGAATGAATTTGGTGTACCACTCTTTAATTTAGATGCTATGGATATGGATCGGACTGCGGTTGAATTAGTTGCAGAAAGTCTGATCCGTAAACATCATACTTTACCGCTCTATAAACGTGCCAACCGTCTATTCGTGGCCGTTTCTGACCCCACTAATCTCCAAGCACTGGATGAAATCAAATTCCATACCGGGCTTAATACAGAACAAATTCTAGTTGATGAAACGAAACTGGCTGAGGCTATCAATCAATTTGTCGAATCACAAAACTCCGCTATGGCCGACCTTGACAGTGACGATCTTGATGGTCTTGATGACCTGGAAGTCACCGGAGGAGAGGAAGAATCAACAGACACAAATGAAGACTCTGACATAGATGATACGCCCATCGTCCGTTTTGTAAATAAAATATTGCTGGATGCGATTAAAAAAGGGGTTTCAGATATTCATATGGAACCCTATGAAAAAACGTATCGTGTCAGATACCGTCTGGATGGCGTCCTCCAGGAAGTGGCCTCCCCGCCCAATAATTTAGCCAATAAAATTGCATCGCGCATTAAAGTCATGTCACGACTGGACATCTCTGAACGGAGGGTACCGCAAGATGGCCGAATGAAAATGCATCTATCCAAAAACCGTGCAATTGATTTTCGCGTCAGCACCTGCCCCACGCTATTCGGCGAAAAAATTGTTATGCGGATTCTCGACCCAACCAGTGCCTCTTTAGGCATTGAAGTTTTAGGCTATGAAGCAGATCAACAACAACTATTTCTCGACGCCATACACAAGCCGTATGGAATGGTTTTAGTCACTGGCCCCACCGGCAGTGGTAAAACGGTCTCGCTCTATACGGCACTGAGTATTCTGAATACAGCGGATCGCAATATATCTACCGCTGAAGACCCCGTCGAAATTAATCTGCCAGGCATCAACCAGGTGAATGTCAATCCAAGAGTAGGGCTGACCTTTTCTTCTGCACTCAAAGCCTTTTTGCGGCAAGATCCTGACATTATCATGGTCGGTGAAATCCGTGACATGGAAACGGGTGAAATTGGCATAAAAGCCGCTCAAACGGGTCATATGGTGTTATCAACTTTACATACCAATGATGCACCACAAACCTTAACACGCTTAATTAATATGGGTATTGCCCCATTTAATATTGCCTCAGCGGTCTCCCTTATTATCGCGCAAAGATTAGCACGGCGACTATGCGAACAGTGCAAAGCACCGGTCAACATTCCAACAGACGCCCTACTGCGCGAGGGATTCAAAGAAGAACAAATTGAAGGAATACAAATTTTTTCTGCCACAGGTTGTGACGACTGTAGCAAAGGCTATAAAGGCAGGGTGGGGATTTATCAAGTCATGCCGATATCAGAAGCAATGGGCAAGCTTATTATGGAAGGTGGTAATGCCTTACAACTGGCCGCATTAGCAAAAAAAGAAGGTATCAGCGATCTGCGTCAATCCGGTTTGCTAAAAGTAAAAAGCGGATTAACCAGTCTGGAAGAAATTAACCGAGTCATCACGGGATAATTATGGCAGCTAAACAACAACAAATAAAAATACACACTTTTCTTTGGGAAGGACTGGACAAAAGAGGCAACCGGATCAGCGGTGAAACCAGCGGCCCTGGCCCTGCCTTGGTTAAAGCCCAGTTACGTAAGCAAGGCATCAACCCAACTAAAGTAAAGAAAAAAGCAGCGGCTTTATTTGCCTCTGCACAAAAAATCACCCCCAAGGACATTGCTATTTTTAGCCGTCAAATGGCGACAATGATGGGCTCTGGTGTACCGCTAGTCCAATCCTTTGAAATCATCGGCAAAGGTAATGAAAACAAATCCATGTCCAAACTAGTCATGGCAATTAAAACGGATGTAGAAGGAGGTAATACCTTTGCTGAGTCGTTGGCAAAGCATCCTCTGTACTTCGATTCTCTTTATTGCAATTTGGTTCATGCGGGTGAAGAAGCCGGTATATTAGAAACACTGTTGGTAAAAATTGCCACTTATAAAGAAAAAATGGAGGCCATTAAAAGCAAAATCAAAAAAGCGATGATGTATCCCGCAGCCATCGTTATCGCCGCCTTTGTGGTGACGGCAATATTAATGATTTTCGTGGTCCCCCAATTTGAAAGCATGTTTAATAATTTTGGTGCAGATTTGCCCGCACTGACTCAGTTTGTTGTCGATTTATCCGAAATTTTTCAAGAATATTGGTGGCTTATGTTTGGTGGCATAGGCCTGGTCGTCTGGTTTATTATGCAGATGAAACGAAGATCCAAAGCATTTAATGTCACCTTAGATAAAGTGTCCCTACATCTGCCTATCGTCGGAGAAATTCTGCGTAAAGCAACCATTGCTCGTTTTGCCCGGACTTTATCAACCATGTTTGCTGCCGGAGTGCCTTTAGTAGAAGCCCTCAATACCGTTGCAGGCGCGGCAGGTAACGTAGTGTACGCCGAGGCCATCATCAAAATGCGAGATGATGTTTCCACCGGCTTAACATTAACAAGTACCTTGAAGCAAACCAACTTATTTCCTAATATGGTTGTGCAAATGATTGCGATTGGTGAAGAGTCGGGCGCTCTGGATGCCATGCTGGCTAAAGTCGCTGATTTTTACGAGGAAGAAGTAGACGATGCCGTAGAAGGCCTAAGTAGCTTATTAGAACCCGTCATCATGGGCGTATTAGGCGTTTTGATTGGCGGATTGGTCATTGCGATGTACTTGCCTATATTCAAAATGGGCGCAGTCGTATAAAATTATTGCTCAGCGCATTTATATTTAGGGGGGCTGTGAAGTTATTTCTTTACAGTCCCTTAGCCCTCATACCAAACCATAAATAACATGAACATAATTAACTTGCTGCAAGCCAGCCCCAGCGCATTGATGCTCTCTACCGGTGTTTTAGGGTTGCTCGTGGGCAGTTTTCTCAATGTTGTCATTCATCGCTTGCCAAAGATGATGGAACAAGACTGGGGAGCGCAATGCCGTGAATTTTTGCAACTCGAAGACACCGGGCTAAAAGAATCCAAAGACAACCCATATAACCTCATTACGCCATGCTCCAACTGTACACAATGCCAAAACCCAATTGCAGCCTATGACAATATCCCAGTATTGAGTTATCTATTTTTAAGAGGTAAATGTCGCCATTGTAAAACGCCTATTTCATTGCGTTATCCCATGATAGAAATCCTAACCGCAATTTTTTCGGTTATGGTGGCCTGGGAATTTGGGTTAACCTGGGCTATGGGCGCGGCATTGATATTGACCTGGTGTTTGATTGCGCTGAGCATGATCGATTTCGACACACAATTACTGCCTGACAATATCACTTTACCTTTACTCTGGCTGGGGCTGGGTCTGAGTCTTTTTTCAATCTTTACGGATATGCAAAGCAGTATTATTGGCGCTATGGCCGGTTATCTTAGTCTTTGGAGTATTTATCATATTTTTCGCCTGATCACGGGTAAAGAAGGTATGGGCTATGGTGACTTTAAACTATTTGCAGTATTGGGTGCCTGGCTAGGTTGGCAATGCTTACCTATCGTAATTTTATTGTCCTCTCTAGTTGGTGCTGTCGTCGGTCTCAGCATGATCGTACTTCAAGGTCGTGATAAAAACACACCCATTCCCTTTGGCCCTTATATTGCTATAGCAGGTTGGATTTACTTAATTTGGGGGAACGAGATCAATCATGCTTATTTCCAGTTTTTTTCATTCTAATCGACATGTTAAAAATTGGTCTTACAGGCGGTATCGGCTCGGGTAAATCAACAGTCGCATTAATATTTGAGAAAGAAGGCATTCCTGTTATTGATGCCGACCGAATCAGTCACAACCTAGTTTTGCCTGGAAAACCCTGCTTAAAAAAAATTATTCATTGCTTCGGTCAATCTATACTGCACACAGATGGCAGCCTGGATCGAGCTAAACTCAGAAAACAAGTTTTCAACCATCCCGACCAAAGAAAACAACTCGAAGCCATCATGCACCCCGCCGTCACGGCAGCAATGCAGACTCAGGCCAATGCCATCATTGCACCCTACTGCATCTTGGCTATCCCACTATTAATCGAAACACAACTACAACATATTGTTGATAGAATACTCGTAATCGATTTATCTGGAAAACGGCAGCTGGAACGCGTAAAAAAACGCAGCATACTCTCCTCAGATGAAGTAAAAGCGATCATGAATGCTCAAGTTTCTCATCATGAACGACGACTTCAGGCACATGACATTATCGACAATAATAGCGATATTGATACATTAAAACAAGAAGTTATGAAACTTCATACGCTGTATTTAAATCTCTCCCGACTTAAAAACAATCTTTGATTCTGACAATACCTAATGTGCTAAAATATAACCCAGCTTAAGTAACAAGGTGACCTTAATGGTATTAGCACCAATAAAATTCAACGCTCTCTGGAGGGTGAAAACCGTTTTGAGAAGTATAAATCAGAAAAATTAGCGACATAACTTACAAAATACCGAGATGGTGATATCGCAGCATTGGCCTCAATTAACTTAATGAGGCCAATAAAAAAATATTTATGCCGATGTCTCTATAACGAATCTATTACTTGATCATTCATAAAAAGATTGATCTATTCAAAACCTCAATAAAAATATCAGCGGATCTTAATTTTTAGTGAATACAACGATCACATACGAGCAACCATTAAACGAACGCATTCGAACCTTGATGCGTCTTGAGTCATTATATAGCCAAATACAATCGAACCTGTCAGGGGAATTACCGACGGACAGTAGAAATGCCGTTAATACGCTTCTTGAGATACAACATATTTTTTCCAGAACCGACATCAAAACCGATATTTTAAAAGAATTAGAAAGGCTATCTACTGCGTTCGAATTACTCAGCAAAAATCCCAATGTTGACAGCACAAAACTTTCGTCAATATTGGAAGAGCTTAATCTGTTTATAGGGGTTCTTCATGATCATCACGGCCCTATAGGCCAACAACTCAAGCAAAACACATTACTTAACAGCATTCGTCAGCGCTCCAGCATTGCCGGAGGATCCTGCGCCTTCGATTTACCCGGATTTCACTTCTGGTTATCGAAAATAAATAAAGAACGCTTATCTGATCTAGCAGACTGGCTCTCACATTTCGAAGTCATGTTAAAAGCAACCGAATTAATGTTGCGCATGATGAGAGAAAGCGCTTCTATTACAACAGAATGCGCTACTGGCGGGTTTTTTCAGAAAGATCTGGATACGTCATCGCCCTGCCAGTTAGTTCGTGTTACTGTGCCAAACGATTGTTCTTATTATGCAGAAATCAGCGGTAGCAAACACCGTTTTTCAATTCGTTTCATGCAACTTCGACTTACAGAGAAAGATATCGTCAGCGACAATGACATTGAATTTAAACTCACCTGTTGCGTATTATGAGCACGGTTCCTTGCCCTAATTGTGGGAAAATAATAGCGTGGACAAACAAAAACCCGTATCGCCCATTTTGCTGCCACCGATGCCAGCTTATTGACCTGGGAAAATGGGCAGATGAATCACACCGTATAAAAGGCGAACCCTCTGACCTGAACCTGGATCAAGATACCATGAACCTGCCTAACGAATAGGAATGCAACACTCCGAAAAAGACGTGGTGACACACACACAAAATTGGATACGCGACCTGGTTATAAAACATAATTTATGTCCTTTTGCCCGTCACCCTTTTCGCCATGACCTCATTCGCTACGTTGTATCATGGACTCATGCAGAGCAAGATATCGTTGACGAGCTCATCAATGAACTCCTCTATCTAAATCACAGTGATGCAAAAACCATTGAAACCACCTTGCTCATTACACCACTTTGCTTTACCCAATTTGAACGCTACAATGCATTTTTGGATATTGTAAACAACATCAATGACAACCTGGGATTAAATGGCACTCTGCAAGTCGCCTCTTTCCACCCAGATTATTGCTTTTCAGGGCTTTTGCCAAATGATGTAAAAAATTTTAGCAATCGCTCTATATACCCGATGTTTCACCTCATCCGAGAAGCGAGTATTAGTGCCGCGCAAAAAGCCGATGTGAATATTGATAACATTCCCAATAACAATATGGCTCTTTTGGAGCGCATAGGCTTAAAAAATATCCAAGCTCAACGAAAACAGTGCATACAGCCTGATTCATCGAAATTAAAAGGTAAATAATCTCTCATGCGCATCATTACAGTCAACGTCAATGGCATCCGTGCTGCAGCGCGTAAAGGCTTTTTCCCCTGGCTGGAGAAACAAAATGCGGATGTCATCTGCCTTCAAGAAACGAAAGCCCAGATACACCAACTTTCACAAGAAGAACATTTTTTACGTGGGTATCACTGTTATTTTTTTGATGCTGAAAAAAAAGGATACTCTGGCGTCGCCTTATTCTGTAAAGAAGAACCTAAGCGAGTTATTAAGGGTTTAGGTCAAGGTTTTACTGATATGGATGCTGAAGGACGTTATATCCAAGCCGATTTCGATCATCACTCCGTCGCCTCTCTTTATTTACCCTCTGGTTCAGCAAAAGAGGAACGACAACTCGTCAAATACAGCTTTCTGGAACGCTTCGATACACATCTGAAAAAATTAAAAAAACAACGCAGAGAATTCATTATCTGCGGCGACTATAACATAGTACACAAAGAAATTGACATAAAAAACTGGAAAAGCAACCAGAAAAACTCCGGATGTCTCCCTGAAGAACGGGCTTGGCTAGATCAATTATTTGGCAGTAGAGGCTTTATTGATGCCTTTAGGGTCGTTAATCAAGAAAAAGCGCAATACACCTGGTGGTCTAATCGGGGACAAGCATGGGCCAATAATGTAGGGTGGCGCATTGACTATCAAGTCTGCACACCAGGACTCAAGTCGGCTATTTCTGCCGCTCATATCTATAAAGACGAGCGCTTTTCAGATCATGCCCCTCTTATCATTGATTACGAGTTATAAACCCCTAAGCGTATTGAAGGTTTCTATTGTTTTTTCAACTTTATGCGGCGGTAAAATATGCGCAACGAGACGCACTTTAGGATCAATTACCATTAAAGCCGCAAAATGGGTCACTAGGTACTCAGCACCCTTATCAAGCTGTGTCACATCTCTGATTAAATCATGTGTTTTAACATCTTCAAAATCATAAATGCCACCCAATTCGAGCGCTAACCGGTCTAACTCGTCTTTCTCTCCAGTCGCACCAATAAATGAGTTGTTAAAGTAACTGACAAAATCATCCAACTTAGCAACATCATCACGAAAAGGGTCAACGGAAACAAAAACAAATTGCACATCGTCCAGTCCCCCTGGCCGCTTCTCTAATTTTTTAGCAACCACATTCATTAACGACATGGTCGCCGGGCAAATATCAGGACAATTCGTAAAACCAAAAAACAAAATTGACCACTTATCTTCAAAGCGCGCTTCGTTAAAAACCCCCCCTTTATGATCATGCAGTGTGAAATTCGGTATGGATACCGGTTGATTAAACACCCTCACCCCCGGCGTGTTTATTTCAGGAGGTGTATCCTGACTATTTATTACAAAATAACCGCCCCCTGCCAAGACCAAGACCACCCCGCATCCCATAATGACCTGTTTCATATTCATGAATCACTGCCCACCCTATTCTAAATTTGAATTGCCCTACTGAACAAAACCGTACTGCACTCTTCCAGGCCCAAACTCCTGCTTGGATATATTTACAGTCAACCCTTTTTTAAAGAACATCGCTGCAGATGGCACTACTTCGATCACATTTCCATTATTTAAACGGACGCTAAACATTTTTTTTTCTTTTCCTGCTGCGTCCGTTGTTATCTGCTCTGTTTCCAAGATGCCAGATAATACAGATTCTATGGCTGTGGTTTCAACATGTCGAAACTGGGAATACCCAACCATACCGCCACTCAACACGGCTAATAATATAAAACCACCCAGAAATTTGATTTTCCTGAGACGCTCTCTACGCAAGATTTCATCTAAAAAAAAATGGGGATCTCGTTTCACTTTAGTTTTCCAATGGACTCATTTACAGTATTATACGCCATTAGCCTATTTTTGACGCTGCTTTGAGGTAAATTATGAAATCAAGATTAATATTGTCTTTCTTATGTGTAAGTGTATTCCTTGCCATACCCGCCTATAGTGAAGAAATAGGGAGCGTCAGCACGACCTTCAAACTGATCGGAGCCAACAATAAAATTGTGATTGAAGCTTTTGACGATCCGGAAATTCCGGGAGCAACCTGTTATTTAAGCCGCGCCAAAAAAGGGGGAGTCTCAGGCAGTCTGGGACTTGCAGAAGACTCTGCCGATGCATCCCTTGCCTGCCGTCAAACAGGGCCTATCTCACTACCTGAAAAAGTAAGCAACGGTAAGTCCGATGGTAAACGGGTTTTTAAGAAAAACACGTCCCTTCTCTTCAAAACAATGCAAGTGGTCCGTTTCTATGACAAAAAACGAAATACACTCATCTATTTAACCTATAGCGACAGAATTATCGAAGGCTCACCAAAAAACAGTGTTTCTGCCATTCCGATTGTAAATTACAAATAGCGAACATTCACTTCCTGTCTTGATCCAGGGGCTTGTTATAAAAAAAGGATATTATGGGAAATTAAAAATAAGTAGGATCAAACAGTTGACAGGTCAATACAGATACCCGTGGCGTTTGAAATTTAGGTGTTAGTGTGCCTTCATTTCCTGACAAGGCGAAATGACGAGGTGTAGCGGGCTATTGCGAAGAATTTCAACGTAGCCAGGGAATGAAGAGGGCGTGCAATCACACCTAAATTTTAATCGCTACCGGGTATATTAGGAATGTGCACGAAATAACGCCCGGATTTGGCGCTCAGGAGACAAAGCCGAAATGCAAAATCCGGGAGTTCTTTCGTACACCTCACTTAATCTATTACCCAGACAATAAATTTTCTTCTAACTGACGAGACATCTCTCCGGTGATATTCACATTATCACTGGCAATTTCAGCATAAAGTCGGTGCACCAACGTTGCATAGTCCTGTGGATCTATCTCTCCACCTTGACCTTTTTGCGAGAGTGAAACCAGGTAAGGAATATCCAGACCTTTAATCGTCAACGTTTCTAACACCGGCCCATACCGCCACAACTTGCCTTCTGCCGCTTCAAGATCGGCAACATATTTCGCCATTGCCTTTCTAACAGGATATTCAAACCGGGAATCTGCAACTAACCAAACAACAGAACCAATGACACTGGCTGGAATCATCAAAATCCAAACTGTTTTAGCAAAAGTGCTATCGGGCACAACGCCATTAGACCAACCAAAATAAGCAACGCCAAAACCCAGCATATAAACCGCACTGGCCGCAATCAAACCAAACAGTTTGGATTTTCCCTTACCAGGCCGAACTAAACTTTTATATTCTAACCGTGAAAAATCAAAATTAGTCTCTAACTGTTTAACGATGACCTTTTTTATATGCCGACGACTCTTTGCTTTGCCAGCCATTCAGTAACTCCATTTCATACTTTTTTAAACTTAACCACAACGCATCGGTTTTTGCCTTTCAATGAGATTAGCCGCTGCTTTCACTTCCTGGGAAGATAAATTTTTTAATAAAGCATTACGTTCAGAGGCAGCCAAGGGTACGGATTGATCTGCAGCCAAACGATACCATGCATAGGCTAGAATCAGATCTTGCCTATGGCTTTCACCGTAGTGTGTCGCCATGCGTAAACCATAAAAACGACCCACTTCATATTGAGCCGGACCATAGCCCTGCTCCGCAGATTTACAAAACCACTCCAGTGCAATAGGGGTATCATGCCCAGCGCCAAAACCACAACAATATTCCAAACCTAATTGATATTGCGCCTTTGGATCACCTTGTTCTGCACGCACTGTGAGTTGGTCAACCTTATCACGGGTTGGCGACTTGAAACTACAACTGCTTACTACCAAACTCATCAACCCAAATAAAACCAGCCACCTCATAGACTCTCGCCCACATTCACATTATATGGAAATTCAAATGTTTTTTCGCCTCGCCTGCATTTCACTTTAAACTCCAACATCCAAGCACCCACCCCATCAAATACTGCGGTTCTTCCGTGATAGACACCAGCAGGACTACGCTCTTCCATTTTTCGCCATTCCGCTAAAGTATCTCTGGAACTATTTTTATTATATTGTTGAAATTTGATATCACACGCAGAAATCCCTCTCCGTTCTTTTCTCAGTGTCGCATATATTTTTGCTGTTTCCCCGAGAACAAGAGGGTGTGGATCATTTGTAATAGAAATAAAATACTCGGGGGTTTCTTGAGTTTGAGTAAACTGGCCTAAATCACAAGCAAACAAACTCATGGTCAGCAGCAGCAATATTATTATTTTTCTCATCACTTGCCTCATAGCTAGAAATTTTATTTGTTCAATCAGTATGCCTCTTATTCTACTTTAATCAGGGGAAATTTTGCGACAATGTTCATTTTATCATCTCCCCGCAAAACAACAATAGGTAACCAGGTGCCCGCTTGCATTTTTCTTACGATATCAATCACTTCGATCACTCGTTTAATTTTAATCCCGGCCATTTCAACAAGGATATCTCCCGCCACTAACCCTGCAGCTTGCGCCAGACTTTCATCAATAACTCGACTTATTTTTACGCCTTTTTTCGCTGGTTCAATATGTACACCCAGCTTCTGCTTGCCCGAAAACCCATTTTTTGGCAGTGTAGGCATGCCATAAACAGCGCTGGCAAAATCGGAGGTTAACATTTCACACTCATATTCTTGTTCCCATGGAATGAGCGTCGCAACATTTTTAACCCCTAAATCCGCCAATTGATGAGGTACACCAAAACCATTCATAATATGTCCGCTGCCCATAATGGCAACGACTTGACGTTTGGGCTCCGCCTTGACCAACGTTTCAATACCGTGAGCCATAGCACGATCCCATAACTGCTGCCCTTGGACAAATCGTTGAAAACCACTGTCCTTTTTCAATTTATCCAGATCTAATTCTTTTGATTTTTTTCCATCTGTTGATGCTCCATGATGACCATGTAGCGAATAAGTAGATGCGAGCATCTCTAAATAGGCATCGCTAGGACTGGCCGGATTACGAATGCCATCTCTTTCTGATTTAGAAATATTAAACCAGCCTTTCTCTTTTACTTTTTTCTTTAAAGTTTGTTCCACATTAATACCATATAGAGGTATATTATTCATGCGTGCAAATCGCAAAA
>JAADHS010000169.1 GCA_013151745.1 Gammaproteobacteria bacterium
TTTGAGAAAAAGCAGCGTAATAAAGTCGGTGATTTCAAATTTTACCAGAAATCTTTCGAGTATATACGAAACTCCAAAAAGTTATTTAGTCCATTATTTTTCAACAAGAGGATGGAGAAAAAAAATATGAACATCTTAAATAAATTAATAATTTTAGCGTTCAGCGGTTTATTAATATCAATAATGATCACTAGCCCTGCAGCAGCAAAAGAAATCAAACTTAAAGGAAAAAATGTCACTGATTACATACCTGTTTTAGAAAAAACCAAACAGCGACTTCCTTCGTTTGATCCGAAAACAAAGCTCCATGTTTCCGAAATCAAAAAAAACTTATTTTTTGTTACTGATGGGGTCTATCAATCCGCATTTCTAAAAACCGGCAAAGGTGTTGTTGTTTTTGATGCGCCACCGGTGTACGGGGAAAAATTACCTTCCATCATCAAACGCTACGCCTCTGACGAAAAAATAAGCCATCTTATTTATAGTCATGGCCATAAGGATCACATAGGAGCAGCAAAGGTTTTCAAAAGCATAAAAAATCTAAAAGTAGTCGCGCATAAAAAAGTATTAGATAGCCTTAAAAAGCGAAATAACCCAGATATTATACTTCCTAATACAACCTTTGAAGACGAATTTACTCTAACTGTTGAAAGAGAATCAATTCAGGAGCATTAAAAACTTTCACTCCACAGATGCTGACACACTTATATACTTACCTCGAAACAAATTTCTTATTGCAATTGATACTATTTCGCCAGGGTATGCGCCCTTCAAAGAGTTTGAAATAACACCTGATCTCGAAGCTTATATCTCGATCCTAGATATTATTTTGGCTTACAATTTTGATCGAATTCTAACGGGGCACCTAGGAATATTAGGTGAGCGTGCCGATATTGAACAGGCTTCAGCTTATGTGCAAGACGTAGAAAAAGCTGCGGCACAGGCTATTGAATCGACATCGCTAGAAAAAGTGTTTGACCTTGTTTATGCTGCGTTAAAGGAAAACAAAAATTCAGATATCGCATATCGATACTACCTTGAAACACTTACAGATAAATGCAGCAAGCAGATCGTCGCTAATTGGAAAAGCACCCTTTCCGGTGTCGACGTTTGGTCAGATGGGCATTGCGACAGAATGCTGATGTATCAACTCATGCACTAATGGAACGTGCAACTCTAAAAGCTTCTGAGCCTCATTTTTTAGACAACAATAGGGTCTAACGAAAACTATTCAGCAACACCAGGTTAATTCTAACTGTACAAATTGAAGGAATTAGGCGATGAAATTAAAGCTTGTGAGTTTTGAAACATGTCCGTTTGTACAACGTTCAGTCATTACTCTATTAGAAAAAAATGTCGAATACGACGTAACTTATCTTAGTATCGACGAAATGTGTAAACCACCGCCCTGGTTCACCAAAATATCACCATTTCACAAGGTACCGGTACTCTTGGTAGGTGCTACAGCGCTTTTTGAATCAGCAGTCATCAATGAGTATCTGGATGAAATAAATCCACCCTCAATGCATCCATCTGATCCGTTACAAAAGGCATTCAATCGCGCCTGGATAAAATTCGGCGAAGAGCTACTTTTTAATTATTTTTATTTTAGCATCGCCGAGGATAAAAACACGTTTAGTGAGTTACGAAAAAACCTCGATGAAAAATTAAATCAGCTTGAGTTGATTATTTCAGATGGCCCCTTTTTTAACGGGGAAATATTTTCATTGATCGATGCAGCTTTTGCTCCAGCGTTTATGCGCTTTGATATCCTGGAACAGCGACATCCTGTTGAGTTTTATAAAAATAGACCCAAAATATCGCGTTGGGCGGAAGCTTTCCGAAGCAAGGATGCCGTTATTAATTCTGTTACGCCGGATTTTGAAAATAAATTGCTCGATTATATTCGTGGAACCAAAGGGTATGCGGCAACTGTTTTTTGTTAGTGTAATTATCTATTATCGTGTAAGTAAAAATATACCCATGGCGTTATGTTGTAGGTGTTAGTGCGTGCAGATGTGCTTTAGATTCGATCGAATGGCCTTTTCATTTTTCCCCTCCTTGGAATCGAACTGTTGATTTTTTCGTTTACCAACCAACCCATAATTTTTATGTTTCACAAATAACGAACTAAAATAATCGGGTATTGTTGGCACGTATATTTACTTATGGCGATGGTACACCTAGTAATAGGCATATCAACCACATTTTTAAATTCCCTACGAATGAGGGCTGGAAATGTGAATCCGTTTTAAGGAGTGAGCGCGCGATACGGCCAAGGGGGTCGGACCCAGGTAAGGAATGAAAATTGAATAACTTTTACATTTTATGGATTACACGGTATTGCATTGCAATTCTAATGCCCCAGGAAGTTGTCCAAGAACAGCGATCGTAGCAAGAGCAAGCTATTTTGCACCCGCAAGGAGCATAAAAAACAGATTTTTCGATCAATTGATGAAATACCTTTTTGTATTTTACCCTGTTGGGGTCGCTTTGCGATCCCGATTCGCTCCTGGTGAATGGCTGAGGCGAAGAATGGGTCTATTTCACGAAAATCATTGGAAAAACTGGCCTGGTCACAGCAGGTCAAGTCTGTTCTCGGACAGCCGCCCAGGCCTGCATTTTTTCTCAGTCGAAAAACCGAATCCAAGGCACGTCTGCACGCGCTAACACCTGAATGTCAAACGCTACGGGCATATCGGCAATAATTTAAATTTTTGCATTATATTTAAGAATCTATTTATTAATTTGACAGCTTCACCTTATTGTTCTATATTTCTATATATGTCGAACTATAGTGATAACAAAGAACGTTTTGCAAAAATGTTTCATGCCTTAAGTAACCCTCATCGCCTGGCCTTGTTTCATCGACTACAAACGTGTTGCACGCCCGGAACCCGTTGTAGTACGGAGCAAGCAGAACGCTTTTGTGTGGGTGAACTGGGTAAAGGACTCCATATTGCGCCTTCTACACTGTCTCACCATCTTAAAGAATTACACCGTGCCGGTCTGGTTAAAATGGAACGTTCAGGTAAATATGTCGAATGCTGGCTCGAGCCAAAAGTACTTAATGAGCTGAGTCATTTTTTCACAATAAAAAACGAATAATGAGGTCAAAATAATGAGTAAGCCATGTTGTAGTTCAAAAGAGATACAAAACGAGCATGACGCACATCGCAACAACGTGCGCAACAGCTACGCTAAAGTGGCTAACGCCAGCAATAATGAAGAAGCATGCGGCATTGAAAGTAGTTGCTGCGGGGTATCAGATGACTCAGCAATCAACACCTTGATATCAACTCGTCTGGGTTACAGTCAAGATGATCTGGATAAGGTTCCCAGCGGAGCAGATATGGGTTTGGGTTGCGGTAATCCGCGGGCGATTGCTGCTCTTAAAACAGGAGAGACTGTCGTTGATCTGGGTGCCGGTGGTGGCTTTGATTGCTTCCTAGCGGCACATGAAGTTGGCACGGCCGGCCACGTCATCGGTATTGATATGACACCTGACATGCTCAGCAAAGCGCGTAATAACGTAGCAAAAGGTGGCTTCAAAAATGTTGAGTTTCGTTTGGGTGAAATAGAAAACCTGCCCATTGCTAACGATACCGCTGATGTTATTATCTCAAACTGCGTTATTAATTTATCACCCAACAAAGCGCGAGTATTCCAAGAGGCATTACGAATTCTCAAACCCGGCGGACGCTTGGCTATATCTGATGTCGTGGCTACCGTTGAATTACCCCTTGAAATGAAAAATGATCCGGCTCTCATCGCCGGCTGCATGGGTAACGCCTCTTTAATTGAAACATTGGAAACATTAATTAAAGAAGCTGGATTTGAAAATGTACGCATAGAGCCTAAAGATGAATCAAAAGAATTCATCCGCGACTGGGCACCCAACCACAATGTTACCGACTATGTCGTCTCAGCAACGATAGAAGGAATCAAACCAACAACATTGGGATAATTAATCTTTATACCTGAATTTTGCACGTGATCGTATTTACGCAGAGCAAACTCTTGCAGAATCTAGATTACACTTCAATTCCGAAAGTTCATATATCCATGGCGTTATGTTGTAGGTGTTAGTGCGCAAAAGAACCTAGCAACATAATGTCACAGTATATATTTCAGCATATTACAACATCAACACCAGCTTTTCTAACATCGCTTTCACTTTGTCCATGCCCTGCTCTATGGTGTGTTCAATTTCAGCCATTGATATTTCACCTTCGCCACGGCCTGCCGCCCAGTTCGCAACAACCGTACAGGTTGCATATTCTAATTCCAGCTCTCTTGCTAGGCAGGCTTCAGGCATGCCCGTCATTCCGACAATTGTGCAACCTTCTTTTTCCAGGCGATTAATTTCAGCAGCCGTTTCCAGACGTGGCCCCTGTGTGGCTCCGTAGACCCCGGTAGATGAAATGTCCAGACCCGCCACCGCACGACAAGCCTCAATGATGCGTTGGCGCAAACCGTCATTGTAGGGATAGGTAAAATCAATATGCGTAACATGAGGTAAATCATCTTCAAAAAAAGTACTCACTCGCGAGCACGTATAATCAATCAATTGATCGGGTACAACCAAACACCCAGGACCATAGCGCGAATCAATGCCCCCAACCGCAGCGATCGCAAGCACTTTTTTCACACCTAAACTATGCAAAGCCCAAATGTTAGCGCGATAATTAATTTTATGGGGCGGGATGGTGTGCCCTGTACCATGACGGGGTAAAAAGACCACTTCTTTTTGACCTATTTTTCCATAGACAACAGGCCCTGATGGCTCACCATAAGGGGTATGTACCATCTCTCGCTTGGTAAGCTGTAAATTCGGTAAAGAAGTTAAACCGGTGCCACCGATAATCGCAATATCAAGCATTTTTTATAACCTCATCCCTTACTGCATAAACACCAGGAAGATTACGATGGTATTCTTTATAATCCATCCCGCAACCAAAAACATAGCGATCTTCTACTTCAAGCCCAACGAAATCAGCCTGGATCGCTTTTTTATACTCCAATTTTTTTTCTAGTAACACCGCGCTATAAACCTGTTTTGCACCATTAATATAACAATCTTTAATAATAGCGTCCAAGGTATGACCTTCGTCAAGAATATCATCCACTAATAACACCACTCTGTTTTTCAAGCTATGTTGGACTCGAGCAACCCAGACAAGCTCACCGCCTGTCGTTGCCCCCCGATAACGACTCGCATGAAGATAACCCAAATGCAGAGGAAAAGAAAAACGAGTAATCAAACCACCTAATGGAATCAAACCACCATTCAATATACAAACTACCAGAGGATTTTTGTCTGCAATAACGGCACTGATCGCAATGGACAGTTGCTCATAGGCCACCTCAACTTCTTGTTTATTGTAGATCAAATCCGCATCATCTAATACCTGTTGCGCCTGTTCTGGTGTAATAGCTTGCGTCATACTATGAACTCTTTTTATTGTTTATCCAAACCTGCTGCCGGCAGTCTAGGCATGGTTTGTACTGAAAACTGCCCCGTTAAAGTATGCAAAAACGCTGTAATTTCTTCAACTGTTGCTTTTGGTAAACGTTTTTTATATTGCGCCATCGCCATAACCTTGACGGCCTCCTCTAATGTTTTGACTGCCCCGTTGTGAAAATAAGGGGCGGTTAGAGCCACGTTTCTCAAACTGGCCACACGCCACATATACCGATCAGATTCGTCTCCGGTCACTTTTATACGACCTGTATCATCCGTTAGATGATAGCGAGCATCATATTCCGAGCCCAGGTGGTTAGGAAACAGCTCATAAAACCCTTCTCCCATTTGAAAGGCCAAACCAGGAATCGGCCCCGCCATATTGACCCAAAAATGACAAGAGGCACAACCAATTTCAATAAACTGATTCATGCCCTCTTTCGCCGCATCCGAAATTGCGTCTTTCTTTCCACGTAGATATTGATCGAATGCACTATCATTAGTCACCAAACTACGTAAATAAGCCGCTAAAGATTTACTGAGATTATCATAACTCACCGGGTTTTCATCTCCATAGAGCGCAACAAATTGCTCTACATAGCCTGGAACCTGTTTGATACTATCTACAACCTGCTCCTCGTTCGCCATGGCCATAGCGCCGTCAGCTAACAAGTGTTCCTTAATCGCTGCTTCTAAACTGGTAGCGCGACCATCCAGAAAATAGATCGTCGTAAAACCAACATTCCACAATGTAGGTGCATTACGTTGTGCAAGCTGTCCACCCGCACCGGTTGGTTTTGCTTGCGGTACGCTCCCTCCGGCCATCACATTGTGGCAGCTATTACAGTTCATTGTTTTATTTTTAGAAAGACGAGCATCAAAAAAAAGCTGTTTCCCTAACTCTGTTTTCATCGGTGACATCAAATTGTCACTGGGAATAGGCGGATGTGCGGGCAGGGGTTGAAAAGGTTGAAAATCCGCAATCGACACCGATGATATAGCTACCCACAACAAGCTGACTATAATTATTCTGGAAAAACGCATTCCGACTCCGTAAAGTGATTTTGTTACAAAATAAAACTCAGGGTATGAATTCTACAACAATAGAATAACTAAGGGACTGTAAAAAAATAACTTTACACTCTGTTTGTCTGCCCTTTCGTCTGTCGCTTTCAGCATCCTTGCCTATATGGAAGCAGGAAAGGACTGAAAAGTTATTTTTTTACAGATCCTAACGACATGCCTTAAAATTGATTTATCACAGCAACGCTTTTTTTCCACAAAGCCTGTTTTTCCAATTCTTGCTTTGTTTGTGCATGTAAACCGTGCATGCAAAGCAAACGTCGCGCTGATTCAGGTGATACTTCATATTTTAAACCATCAAGCACTTTAGCCATGGCAACAGGATCATTACAAACTAGAACCATATCACAACCCGCGCTCAACGCAGCTTCCGCCCGCTCGGGATAACCTCCAACTCCAGTCGCACCTTGCATTTCTAAATCATCGCTGAATATGACACCTTGAAAATTCAAGCGTTTTCTTAATTCTTGCTGTAACCAAAATGGAGAAAAACCGGCAGGTTGAGCATCAACTTCAGGGTAAATTACATGTGCGGGCATGATGCCAGCCAAACCCCATTTAATCAATTGCTCGAACGGTAGAATATCTTGTTGTTTTATTTCACTATAACTCCGTTTGTCTACGACCACGGCAAGATGGGAATCGGCTTCAACAGCACCATGCCCGGGAAAATGTTTGCCGGTTGCGGCCATCCCCGCTTTTTTCATGCCCTCGATAAAACGATGCGCCAAAGATGACACCACATCAGCATCACTGTGAAACGCCCTGTCGCCAATCACCTGACTCACCCCATAATCCAAGTCCAATATAGGTGCAAAACTGAAATCTACGCCGGTCGTCCGTAATTCCGCAGCCATCAACCAACCCAAATCCTGAGCCCATCGCCTTGCTCGAACTGGATCAACATCAAAAATATCGCCTAAACGACGCATAGCTGGAAGCTCGGTAAAACCGTCACGAAAGCGCTGCACGCGCCCCCCTTCATGGTCAACGGCAATCAATATGGGCGGTGTTTTAACAGCGTGAATTTGGCTTACTAACTGCGTTAACTGCTCTCTGCTTACATAATTTCTGGAAAACAAAATGACCCCACCCACCAAAGGGTGAGCTAAAAGTTCCCTTTCTTCCAGCAGTAATTCAACGCCAGAGACACCCACCATGACTGAACCTAGAAGCATGTAATTCCGCCTGTTATTAAATGGTTATTTAAAGCGAGTCTCACCCATGTCATAAATTTAGGATAATCCTAGATGATGTACCCCTAATGATTAAAATTTTCTGCGTTTTTATTTTTTTATTATTACGGTGACTGGAATATTTTGAATAACAGCCACATCTTCTGCAATCACTCTGAACCTGAAACTGAAAGTATGCGCTACATTGGCTGTCAAAATCCCTTTGTTAAAGACAATATCAAACTTGATTGTATTCCCTGGTTTAACATTAGGAATGGCATCACCAGGCTGAGCATTGACCAACCCACTCGGAGTAATACTTTGGACTAAACCCGACAAATCTCCTTCCGTCTCTAGAACAACGGAAATATTTGTACTTGCTTTCGCCAGCGCAGTTCTAGCCACTTCAACAATCTCTTTACTATCTCGGGAAAGGGTAAATGCCTCCCCGCCTGTCGCATTAGCAATGGCAACAACATCGGCCACGGTACCGCCTGACTGCAAGCCAAAAATACGAGTACCCCGTTCAACTAAAGCAGCTATAGTCTCTTTGAGGCCCGCACCGGGGTAAGCAGGCTCATTGTCAGAATTATGAAATAAAGCATCTGTAGCCAAAAAAATAACAGGTAACGCATCGGGTCGCCAACCCACATCTTCCTCATTGGCTTCTGCATTCACCTGAAACAGAGCCTCCAGCTGGCTTTCAGGAAAATCGCCCCCCGACTGACGACTGAGTCCAACCAAGGCTGTATTAAAATCAAGATATTTACTCGTTAAAGCCTGATCCAGGCGATAAGCATAATCAGAAGAATCAACGCCCGCACCGAAAGGGGCTTGTGGAAAATCACTAAAGCTGGATAAACCAATCTGTACATTGGCGCCTGACTCTGAAAATACATCAATCAAATCACTGGCTTTGTCGCTAAATACCTTCAGGTCATCAGCATAACTAAATGAGACATCAACCAAAAACATGATATCGACTTTGTCAAAAATCCATCCTGTTGACGGAATAGTGACAGAAATAGCTTCTGTTACTTCAGTAACACCGGGTTCCAGTGTGACGGTTACAAGTTCCGCAATAGGCAAGGTTTCTTCGTTAAGACTATTCAGTGCTTGCTTAATGGCACCCTCTATATTCAAACGTGCCCCTTTGCCTTTAAGGCTGGATGATTCATCTTCACTCAGTACTCGTGTAAAGTTTTCAGTTTCTGCGTTGTTAAGAACCACTTTATTTTCGATAGGGAGCGCGGATTGTCTAATCCGAGACTTGATTTCAATGGGTCTCAGGTCTGGATTGATAGACTGCATAAGCGCAACTGTCGCTGTGACCAAAGGTGCCGCGTAAGAAGTTCCCCAGTTTGCACCGCTTGTTGCTTCATCCGTGCTGATATAAAGCTCGTTATCCAGCCCGATTATGGATCCAGACGCAGCGATATCAACCCGGCTACCATAGTTTGAATAATCTGCTCTTTTTACATCTGTCGTTATTGTCGTGTCATAACATGAAGTCGCTGATTTTGATCCAGCCCAATCATCTTCAACTAATATCTCGTTGCCCCGTCTAACACTGCCTTTAGTTGTATGTGCACCGACAACAAGCAACTGGTCGCTAACAATAGAAGAAGGCAGACGAAAATCACCATCGCCGGCATTGGCAGCGTCGTTACCCGCTGAAGTCACAATCACAACATTAGGATATTTTTTGTCAAGGTTAGAAAAAAAATCATTCATCATTAATGAATAATCAGCGAACATATCAGCATTTAAGCTAAGACCCGTAACACTCGCACCACTGCAGTCTGTCCCCCCTTCTTTACGAATACCCCAACTCCAGTTTATAACCTGTGCGCCCGTCATAATTTGCTGTTCAGTCTGTGCCAAACGAGCCAAACTCCACGACCCATCACCCGTACCGACATGGATAATAGCGCCTCCGTGCACTTTACTTAGGGCTCTTATCGGCCCCGCATTGCCTTTGTCTCCGAGTTCCGCCGCAATCACTCCCGTCACATTACTGCCATGCTTGCTGAGAGCCGAACCCTGCTGGTTCGCATAAATTGCAACATTACCTGAGAAGTTATCCGCTGTGCGGGCATAGCCCGAAAAGTCAGCATGTTTATAATCAATCCCCGCTTCAGAGACACCAATAGACATAAAAAAAGGTCTGACCTTACCACTAGCAGTAGGGCTAACTTTACTTTTATAAAGCGCCACCCCCTCCTCTACTTTATTGCGACTTCTTTGAGATGGCCTGTCGGGGTCACCAGCCCAATTAATCACATCATCGGCGGCATCAGGCTGAATTTCAATATCGATAACGGTATACTCTACCGTTGATTCGCCCTCTAGAGTTGCCTTGATCGCTTGAAGCCCCGCCAAAGAACCCGCATCAACTTTAATTTGCCAGCCATTGACCAGGCTGATTCGTCCTACGACCTCACCTCCTGAAGCCAATGCAGCCAAACGATCAGCCTCTGCACGCGTATCATTTCCTTCGGAGAGAGAAACAAGAAGGTAGGCAATGGCCACCGTGTTGCCCATATCATCTGTGACTATTTCACCCTCAACAGGAGTCATGACACCATCAACCGGAGCGTTGACACCCGCTTCTATTTTCCCGACAGAGAACCAAATTGCATTAGAGCTGAATTCGTCAGTAACAATTTTCAACGGGCCGGAAGAGGCATTATCAGGGATGAGGAAAGTGATCGTTTGATCCACTTCATCTATGGTATTCGGCGTTATTGTTACGCCATTTAGAATCGCTACCGTCGATCGATCTGCGCCTTCAACCTCTAATATAACAGAGCCACCCGCAAACCCAGAGGAAGGCATGGCCGATTTTATCAATAAAACGGCAGGTTTTTCATTTGAAGTTTGATCATCAGGCTGGGAATCTGTAGGGGGGTTCTGTGGAGAAGCTTCATCTTCAGCAGCATCATCTCCTCCACACGCACCCAACAATAAAGCAAGAATTAAAATATTGACCTTAATGAAAAAACATTTCATTTTCACCCCTTGATATACAATATAATTTGGTTTTATACCTTAAGCCTAGAAAAATCAGTTGATCCACGGCATATAGCACAAGCTCTTGATTCATCTAACTATGCGAAAAAAGTCTCATCACCGTCAAGGTGACCACAATTTTTTTCGCTAGGTTATCTAAATCACTATCTTGCACCCAAAGAGCGAACATAAACACTCTAGTACTTGCGTCCAACTGCGTTTTCTAGGTTAATCCTAAAAAACGCAGGTCATCTGCATAAATATAGCCCACCTTTATCCATAAAACCAGAGCCGTTATTTTTTACATTACCAAAAGTCTTTACCGATCAGCTCTTTCGCAAAGATAATAGCGTTTTCCCGACCTTTATTTGAAGGGTAATAACCGTGTCGTATGTCCAGTTCATTAAAACCAATAGACTCATAAAGTGAAATGGCAGCTTTGTTTGATTGCCGGACTTCAAGTAACACCGTGTCAACTTCAAGCGCCTTTGCCTCCGCTAATAAGGAAAGTAACAAATATCGTCCCAATCCCTGTCCACGCAACTTTGTCCTGACACAGAGGTTGAGAATATGTGCCTCGCCACCGCCTGATGACATGATGCCGTAAGCGTCGATGGCTTGACCTGCATTGTCTAAAACACGAGTAAGATAAGCTGTTTTTAAACAGTCACTGAGAATACCAAAGCTCCAGGGATATGAATAAGAGGCTTGCTCTAACACATAAACCTCGTTCAAATCCGCAGCGGTCATAGGTCTGAGTCGATACGAGCTGGATAACATGGCTGCGGGTTCAGTCATCATGCTCTTTAACAGTAGTACTGCATACGGATAAGGCTAACTTAAGATCGTCCCAGGCTTTTCTCTTTTCTCTGGGAGAACGTAATAAATAAGCAGGATGGTACGTCACCACCAGTGAAATTTCTTTTTCTCCCCATTGATGTACTTTGCCACGCAGCCGTCCAACAGGCTCGGTGGACTGAAGTAATTGTTGAGCCGCAATACGCCCAACAGCCAAAATTAATTCAGGTTGTACCCACTCTATTTGCTGTTGCAAGTAGGTAGCACAATGCGCAACCTCTTCTGCTCTGGGGTCTCTATTCTGAGGGGGGCGACACTTGACAATATTGCATATATAAACATCAGGCCGAGCAAACCCAGCAGCGAACAACATGGCATTGAGTAATTGACCCGCACGACCCACAAAGGGTTCACCTTGCCGATCCTCATCGGCTCCAGGTGCTTCGCCGATAATCATCCAGTTAGCTTGGCGGCTTCCGACACCGAGCACACTTTGTGTTCTTTGTTCACAAAGAACACAAGCCTGACAACGGCTAACTTGTTGCTCTAATATACGCCATCGATTCTCCGCAGGGGGCGGTTCCTCGTCCACAGATAAAGGTAATGTAGACTCTGGATTGACTGACTCAGAGCTTTTATCAGCTCGTTGCTGCCAAACTTCAATACCCATTGCGTGTAAATATTGCCGACGCTGCTGTTCCGTTATCGCCATATCGACATTTAGATCTGGGGATGTTCCCGATCCATCGGCACCATGAGTTTATCCAAGGCATTAAGATAAGCCTTGGCGGACGCGATGACGATATCCGGATCCGCACCCTGACCATTAACAATGCTCCCGCCCTGCTCCACCCGCACCGTGACATCACCTTGAGAGTCGGTTCCATGAGTGATGGCGTTAACGGAATATAATTGTAAATCAGACTGACTTTTAACAATTTTTTCAATCGCTTTATAAGTTGCATCTACCGGCCCACCGCCTACGGCATTGGCCTGCACTTCTTTGCCATCGACAGACAACGTAATCCGGGCTTCGGGCTTTTCGCCCGTCTCAGAACACACTTTCAAGGAAACCAATTTTAAACGTTCCTGCACTAATTGTGTGCCCGCATCGGTGACCAGTGCCTGCAAATCATCATCGTAAATTTCATGTTTCCGATCAGCCAGCTCTTTAAAACGTGCAAATGCGGCATTTAATTCTTCTTCTGAGGAAAAATCAACGTCCAATTCTTTTAGACGGGTACGAAATGCATTGCGCCCTGAATGTTTCCCTAACACCATGCGGTTTTCTGTCCAGCCCACATCCTGAGCGCGCATAATTTCATAAGTTTCGCGCTTTTTAAGTACCCCGTCTTGATGGATACCGGACTCGTGAGCAAAAGCATTCGCGCCCACGATCGCTTTGTTTGGCTGTACGGTAAAACCCGTGATACGAGAAACCAGACGACTGCAAGATACAATGTGAGTGGTATCCAAGCGAATATCACAACTAAACAAATCTCGACGTGTTTTAACCGCCATCACCACTTCTTCCAAAGCCGCATTCCCTGCTCGTTCACCTAAACCATTAAGGGTACATTCGACTTGACGAGCACCATTTAAAACAGCTGCCAGAGAGTTGCCTACCGCCAGACCCAGGTCATTATGGCAGTGGACTGAGAATACCGCCTTGTCTGAATTAGGAATCCGTTCGATAAGATTTTTTATTAATTCTCCGAATTGATGCGGCAAATTATACCCCACCGTATCTGGTATATTGACCGTTGTCGCACCCGCATCAATAACGGCTTCGATCACGCGACATAAAAAATCCAGCTCTGAACGACCGGCATCTTCTGGAGAAAACTCAATATTATCCGTATAACGCCGCGCCCGCTGTACGGCTTGTACCGCTCGCTCAACGACCTCAACAGGCGTCATCCTCAATTTCTCGCGCATATGAATAGGTGAGGTTGCGATGAAAGTGTGGATGCGAGCGGAATGGGCACCGATCAGCGCTTCCCCCGCTCGATCAATATCGGCATCCACAGCTCGTGCCAAACCGCAAACCGTACTGTCTTTAATAGTTGAAGCCACCGCTTGAACGGATTCAAAATCACCTTGACTGGCAATAGGAAATCCCGCTTCAATCACATCGACTTTCATTTTTTCCAAGGCTTTAGCAATGCGCACTTTTTCATCACGTGTCATTGATGCGCCTGGACTTTGCTCGCCATCACGCAAAGTCGTATCAAAAATGATCAACTTATCGTTCATTGCACCTACTCCACTTTATCAGTATCAGCCGTATCACGAGCTGAGCGGTTTTTACGTAAAGCGAGTAACGTTAAAACGGGGCCTGAACCCGCATAAAACAGCGCCATCAAAAACAAAACCTGAGGGGGTGCAATCGAAATCAAGACAAAACCCAGGACGATAAAAAGCACAACAACAAAGCGTATTTTTCCTTTAAAATCAATATCTTTAAAACTGTGATAGCGGACATTTGAAACCATCAGCACGCCTGCAGAGACAGTCAGCAATGCGGCAATATAAGTAAAATCTTCTCCCGCCATGCCCGAGTCATCGACAATCCAGACCAGACCCGCGATCAGGCAGGCCGCGGCCGGACTGGCCAAACCTTGAAAGTAACGTTTGTCCACTTTATTACTGGCTTGTGTATTAAAACGAGCCAAGCGCAGCGCCGTAGCCGCAGCATAGATAAAAGCAGCTAACCAACCTATTTTACCCAGTGGTTGTAAAGCCCATTCATAGACGATGAGCGCCGGAGCAAGACCAAACGCAACCATATCAACCAGGCTGTCGTACTCTTTGCCAAAGTCGCTTTGCGTATTGGTCATGCGCGCGATACGGCCATCCATACCATCCATGATCATCGCTACAAATATGGCGATAGCCGCCGCTTCATACCGTCCACCAATCGCGGCAACAATGCCATAAAAACCAGCAAACAAACCTGCGGTAGTAAACAGATTGGGCAGTAGATAAATACCTGGCCGGCGGCGAGGTGGTAAAACCCCTTCGCCCAGGTCATGATCGGGTTCAGTCTTATTTTGTTCTGGATTATGCATTATTGATGCCCTCTACGACATCGTTTTAGTTTTTGCTTTTATCAACAATTTTTTCTATCCAGGGCATCATTGCACGCAATTTAGCACCGGTTTGCTCAATGGGATGTTCGGCATTGAGCCGTCGCATCGCCGTCATTTCGGGATAACCCGATTGACCTTCAAGAATAAACTGCTTGGCATATTTACCTTCTTGAATATTTTTTAATGCCTCGCGCATTGCGGCACGACTTTCATCGTTGATAATACGCGGGCCGGTCACATATTCGCCATACTCTGCATTATTAGAGATAGAATAGTTCATGTTCGCGATGCCGCCTTCATACATAAGATCGACAATCAGCTTAAGTTCGTGCAGACATTCGAAGTAGGCCATTTCTGGTGCATAACCCGCTTCAGTCAAAGTTTCAAAACCCGCTTTAACCAATTCAACGGCACCCCCACACAATACGGCCTGCTCACCGAAAAGATCCGTTTCACACTCATCACGAAAGGTAGTTTCAATAATACCTGTACGACCGCCACCCAGCCCTGCGGCGTAAGCCAGTGCGATATTTTTAGCTCGTCCTGAAGCATCTTGTTGTACTGCAATCAGATCCGGGATACCACCGCCCTTAACAAATTCATTTCTTACCGTATGCCCTGGTGCTTTGGGCGCGATCATGATGACATCCAGATCAGCGCGAGGAATAACCTGATTATATAAAATTGCAAAACCGTGGGCAAAAGCGAGCACAGCTCCTTTTTTAATATTAGGTTCAATGTCTTCTTTATAAAGTTGTGATTGAAATTCATCCGGAGTCAGCACCATGACCAAATCCGCACCTTCTACAGCTTTTTTTGTAGAAGAGACCTTCAGACCTGCCGCTTTAGCTTTGGTCGCCGATGCGGAACCTTCACGCAGTGCAACCGTCACATCGACACCTGAATCTTTTAAATTATTAGCGTGCGCGTGCCCTTGAGACCCATAGCCAATAATAGTCACTTTCATGTTTTTGATAATAGACAGGTCACAGTCTTTGTCGTAATAAATGTTCATCATTGTCTTTCCTCTTTAAAATTTAATCATGCATATACTCTTTACGCTCTCTACAAGCGCAAGCTTTTTGCACCTCGTGAAATACTCGATACCCCTGAACGCACGGTTTCTAATATTTTAGCCGCTGGTAACGAAACAATAAACGCATCCAGTTTATCTGCACTACCGGTTAATTCTATGGTATAGGTGCTCGATGTGACATCAACCACACGACCACGAAAAATATCTGCCATACGTTTTAATTCATTCCGCTCATCACCTTGAGCCTGGACTTTAATGAGCAGCATTTCACGTTCGATATGCGCACCCTCTGTCAAGTCTATTAATTTCACAACATCAATCAGTTTGTTAAGCTGTTTGGTGATTTGCTCTATAATGTCATCTGAACCGCGAGTCACCAGAGTCATTCTTGACAAAGACGCATCTTCAGTTGGTGCCACGGTTAAAGACTCAATATTATACCCTCTTGCCGAAAAAAGACCGGCAACACGAGATAAGGCGCCCGCTTCGTTTTCAATTAAAATCGATATTATTCGTCGCATTGCCAAAACTTAATCACACCTTCAAAATAACTCATAAAAAAAATATTTCACATCTTAGAAATGTACACGTTTCTAAATAAGGATCATTTCATTGAGCCCAGCACCTGCGGGAATCATGGGGTACACATTTTCTTCAGGATCCGTTAGAAAATTCATGAAAACCAATCTGTCCTTAAGCGCGAAGGCTTCTTTGAAAGCACCTTCAACGTCAGTCGCATGTTCAATGCGCAACCCGACATGTCCATAGGCTTCCGCGAGTTTGACAAAATCCGGCAGTGCTTCCATATAAGACATAGCAAAACGCCCCTGGTAAAAAAATTCCTGCCACTGACGTACCATGCCAAGATAACCGTTATTCAGACAAACAATTTTCACCGGTAAACCATACTGTAAACAAGTCGCTAACTCCTGAATACACATTTGAATGCTGCCTTCACCCGTAATACACGCCACGGCTGCATCAGGGTGTGCTATTTGTACACCCATTGCAGCAGGCAAGCCAAAACCCATCGTGCCCAAACCACCGGAGTTAATCCAGCGACGGGGGCGATCAAATTTATAATATTGTGCTGCCCACATCTGATGCTGGCCTACATCAGAGGTCACATAAGCGTCACCAGCGGTAACTTCGTAAAGTTTTTGCACCACATATTGGGGTTTGGTTTTATCGCTGTTTTCTTTAAATTTGAGACAATGGGTTGCTCGCCATTCTTCTATTTGAGACCACCAGTTATCCAACAAAATCGCGTCTACTTTCGCGCTGTTTTTCTCTAGAATTTTCAGCATCTCAGTTAAAACTTGTTTCACTGGACCAACGATTGGAATATCAACTTTAATATTTTTAGAAATGGACGCAGGGTCAATATCTACATGAATAATTTTGGCCGTCGGACAAAATTTTTCGATATTACCGGTGACCCGGTCGTCGAATCGTGCGCCAATGGCAATTAAAACGTCACAATGATGCATCGCCATATTGGCTTCATAGGTGCCATGCATGCCCAGCATACCTAAAAACTGTTGATCCGTAGCAGGATAAGCACCTAACCCCATTAATGTATTGGTAATCGGAAAATTTAATAACTGCGTGATGCGCGTCAATTCTGCTGCTGCATTATCCAGGATCACGCCCCCACCGGTGTACAGCATAGGTCGTTCAGCAGTTTGCATGAGTTTCACTGCCTTTTTAATCTGCCCCAAATGACCCTTGATAACGGGGTGATAAGAGCGAATTTCTACCTTGTTAGGGTAAATGAATTCTGCTGTTTCAGCCGTCACATCTTTAGGAATATCAATAACAACGGGGCCCGGTCGTCCTGACATTGCGATGTAGAATGCTTTTTTCATGGTCACTGCAATATCAGCAACATCTTTGATCAAAAAATTATGTTTTACACAAGGGCGAGTGATACCTACAGAGTCGACTTCTTGAAATGCATCATTGCCAATCAGCGCGGTAGGAACCTGCCCGGTGATCACGACCATCGGAATAGAATCCATATAAGCTGTAGCAATGCCTGTGACCGCATTGGTCGCCCCGGGCCCTGAAGTCACTAGCACCACCCCCGGTTTTTCCGTGGATCGTGCATAACCATCTGCGGCGTGTGTCGCCGCCTGTTCATGACGAACTAAGATATGTTTAAGTTTGTCTTGTTGAAACAACGCATCGTAAATATGTAATACCGCTCCGCCAGGATACCCAAAAACATGCTCTACGCCCTCTTCAACCAGACATTGCACCACAATTTCCGCACCCGTTAACTTCACTTGTTACTCCAAAAAAAACAATAATAGTACCGCTCATTGAGCCTGTAACTCTCCCAGCTAAACTTCCATTTAATTAAAAAGGATTATCGCCAATACCGGCAGAACAGCCATGAAACGTTATATGCAGTTGTATATTATGGTCAAACGCGATAAGAATCAACATCAAGTTTAGAGGTACTTAGGGTCAGATATGGAACTGAGTCTCTCCATAACACTTGATATTAAGGTGCCGAATGGATACCCCTATATCGCCCTGTCTTGTAAAAATAAAATTATAAAGTTTCGTTCAGGAAATTTAAGCTCTGCTGCCAGACCCGCTCCGTAGCGTCTTTGTCAAAAACTGGCAAGCTTTCATCCACAAAGCCGGGAGCCGCATCCACTTCCAGAGAAACAAAAGGGTTTCGTAATTTACCCATTAACAAAACAACTTGCTCCAGCTCTTCAGGCATCATTCTTTCGTCCGACGTTGAAAACACACCAAAAACAGGGCGAGTCACTTTTTTTAATTCATTAATTCCGGTAGGAAGATAGCCATATACCATGACCACCGATGCCAGCGAGGCTATGTCCAGTTGAGCGGCCTTAAACGCTAAACTTCCGCCAAAACCCCAGCCCAGTATCGCGACCCTTTCTCTGGTTTTTTTTGCGAGATAACTCAGCCCAGCCTTGATATTGACGTCAGACCACTCCGGATCTATTTGACGCATAATGAGAGCGGCGTGCTCGGCATTATTTTTATTCGCGACCCGGCCATCATATAAATCAATTGCGAGCGCTAAATAACCTTGTGCTGCGAAACGATCCGCCCATGTTTTTGCCGTTGAATCTAAACCCCAACGATCATGCAAAATCAAAACACTTTTTTTTGCTGAGGTAGAACCAACAAGATAAGCCTCCAAAGTGGTATCAATGGCGGTCGTCAGCGTAACAATTTCCCCAGAACTCGTTGCGGCTTCAATTTTATCCTCTGCCCATGCAGTGGCACTAAAAGCAAAGATAACTCCATAAATCAGCGCTCTAAACACCGGATCTTTACCCCTCAATAATGACTATTTTTAACACCATAACATAACTATACTATTTGCCAAAACACCGGAGTATTCCGCCCCTCACAGATTAAGCGCCCGACGTTCAATGAGTTTGCTTTCGGGCCTAGCGATGTAAAAACCTTGGGCATAATTTACGTTGTATTCTTTCAAAATGTTAAGGGTCATACGATCTTCAACATGTTCTGCTATTGTGGCTTTGCCAAACCAGCGTGCAACATCATTCATCGCTTTTACCAACACTTGGTCATCTTTATTCTCTGATAAAGATTGTATAAAAGAACCATCAATTTTTATATAATCCACAGGGAGTTTTTTTAAATAATGAAATGACGAAAAACCCGTACCAAAGTCATCAAGCGCAAAAAGACAACCGATCGATTTTATGGCATTAATCAAAGAATAGGCCGCGCCAAAGTCCGCTAACGCAGTTGTTTCTGTGATTTCAAAAATGATTTGTTTAGGTGAGACAGGATATTCAGATAACAATGATTTCAGCAAGGGCAATAAATCGCTATCAACGAGAGACTGAGCGGATAAATTGACCGTCACCTGAAACGACTTTCCTATTTGATTATTCAGGTGCAGCAACATAATCGTCTTTTTCAAAACATAATGATCGATGTCTAAAATAAGATTACTGCGTTCAGCCATAGGAATAAAAGATTCCGGGCTGATAATCTTATCTTTGTTGTCTAACATTCGAATCAACGCTTCATGTAACTCTACTTGATTCGTTTTCAGATTAATTATGGGCTGAAATTCAAGCAAAAAACGATCATGTCGGAGCGCATGCTCTATTTGTTGTCGCCAATAGATATCATTTTGCAGCCACTCTTTGGCTTGATCTTCTATTTTGTAAACATGCCAGCTGCCCCGACGCCGTTTTTTTACGTGATACATCGCTATATCCGCATTTGCTAGTATTTCATCGACACTTTCGCCATGTTTTGGATAGTAGGCAATCCCTATACTGATTGATATTTTATGATTTTCACCCAATAATTCAGGCATGTTGATGCTACTGAGTTTTTCATTTATTTTATTCGCCACCGTCATGGTGCTGTGTTCATCCGACTCGGGCATTAGAATGACAAATTCATCGCCACCAAACCGGGCAATAATATCTGTGGAACGAACACATTGTCTTAGCTCAGAAGCAATCGTCGTCAGTAAATTATCTCCCGTACTATGACCCAAAGTATCATTAATATATTTAAAATGATCCAGGTCGAGAAAAAGCAGAGAACCTCGATGCTCGTATCTCAGCGCACTTTGCAATACTTTTTCAAACTCCTCCTGAAATTTCCTCCTATTATAAAGTTGCGTTAAAGGATCATGATTGGCCAACCAGGTAATATGATCTTCAGCTTTAATCCGGGCTGTAATATCCAGGCCAACGGACAAAATAGCCGGCTCGTAGGAATATTTATGTTTAAGATGAGAGTGTAGCCAGGCGACATGAATGACCTCACCATTGAAACAAATAAGTTGTGATTCATGTTTGTAAGTGGATTCTTTTCCTGATGCAATGGCATTCACTTGACTGATTATTTGGTTTTTATTAGGCGTACTGCTGATGGCGGTTAAATCGCTAAATCGCATATTAGAAAGATTGTCTGATGTATACCCGGTAAGGGATTGACCAAAACTATTCAATAGTAATATTTTACCTTTGCTGTTTTGGGTGATAATAATAACCTGGGCGGTATTAAGCAGCTCGTTAACAAAATCACGCTCTATGCGCAGTTCTTCCATTTTGGATGCAAGATCGATTTCATTTCTTTTAATATTTTTTTCCAGAAGCTGTAATTGCATGGACAGCTTAATCGCACTGGCATCAAGTTGATGTATTTCGTCTGAAAAAATATGTTTTCTCTGATTACTGTTAAACGTTTCCAACGCTTCTGCATATTGGCTCCTGGCCAGCAGAGGCAATGCCGATGCTGTACGGCGGAGTCTTGAGAGCGGAAACCAGAGTGCCCACACGACAATGAATTCTGAAACAAGAATTGCAAATATTCCTGTCGCCAGTATTTCTTGTTTAGTTTGCTCATTGTTAATGTATGGCGCCGTAATATCATCAATGAATAAAATATGATTCGTTATCTCATTGGATACATCTGCCATCGGATAAGCCCTGATTTCATAAACATGTTCTTGATAGTGCTCCAGGGTATAAGGCAGGAGCAAATCATTTAATGCATATTTTTCAGAAGTTATGTTGAGAAGGTCTTTGAACTGAGCGTAGTTTGAAAGTGCTGAAATATACACCCCCCAATTTTTAATATGGCTTTCTGTGTTTTCAGGGACACGAGTCAGCAAACCTATATTGGTTGATGAAATACTACTGAAATTAACGATAAGATCGACAAGTGATTTCCCTACAACAAAAACACCGACTGTTTTTTGTTTAGATAAAACGGGAATAGCACTTAACAGAATACATTCTTTTTGACAATTAATCATTGTCGCAGGTTTATCATCTGACATTGAAGGTTTAATGAATTCATTGATGAGTTCTTTGGGTAGCGAATTGGTCTGATCTTTGACTGAATTAACATGAATTAAACTGCTCTTGTCGTAATAAGCAATAAACTCGATATCCATTTCTATTGACAGAAGAGGCCAGTACTTTTCCATTTTGGCTTTTAATGACGGCATGTCATCATTATTAATTGATTTTGATATGCCTGAAAAAAGAGGAATTAAATAACCTATTTGCTCAAGCCTGTTCGTCGACGCCATAATCAAACCTTGAAGAGCTTGCAGATTTCTTTGATAAATGATGTCTCGATCCTGTTTGAATTCAGCATCCAGGTTAGCAGAGTGTTGATAATAAAAGACGCTATTTATAAACAACATAATGAAAGTAAGAAGAATGAATATTTGCCATTTCAGGCTAATAAATCTTTTCATTTCATCCGCTGTTTTCATTTTATATATCATTCTAAAACTTAAAGGACAAAATTCCAGCAAGCAGTCTCCAGTCCTTTTTACTCGCGGCTGGATCCGGGTTATTTTGATTGGGTAACCAGGCCGTGCCATTAACCCAATGATGCTCCAATCGAAACATCCAGGATCGATGAATGTCCCAGCGTAGACCAACCGTCCAATCTTTAGCAAACTGTGTGTGTGCCGGTATAATACCGCGAGTCAGCTGTTCAAAATTTGTTCCCTTTCTGTCTTTTCGGTTTCGATAAAAAACATCGTAACGAATAAAAAAATTAAAACTGGAGGTAATGATAGAAGTCAGTTGCAAATAATAGCTTTCACCATCAAGCTCTTTAAAAGGAAGGAGAGTACCAAGGTTTTTATATTTAAATCTTCTATCAGCATATTCTGCTGTAATGACCCAATGCTCCGCATCATACTGAAAAGAGAGCATATTCACTAAAAAACTGACCTTATTGTCGTCAACAACAAGAGCTGAATCATTATAATTCAGCTGCAAAAAAGCGCCGCTAAAAGTTAAAGTATAGGCATTTTTATTAAAAAACACATTCCATAGATAACTGACGTCACTGTCTAACGTCCCTACCGCGCTTTGACCCAGCAACGTGCTCACTGTTGACCTCTTATCAACTCTTGGTTTCCCTATTCCAATCGTGATTTCTGCGTTATAACTAAGTTTGTTTAACGCACCATAAAGATGAAAACCATCCGCTGAAAGCGACAGGTCACGCGTTCTGTCAAAGTAAATAGATTGCGGTAAAATTACGCTGGAACGGGTGAAAGGTACATCCCGAGTTTCGTTATAAAAACCAAGCGAGTTTTTGATTCGCCCAATACGGATACCATAGGTTTGTTTTGACGATAAGGGCCGACTATAGTCGATCATTGCATAATCCAGAGCCATGCTATCATCATCATTTTGCCCTGTGTTACGCGCCAAAATTTGTGCCGAAGAAAAGAGTGATTTTGAGAGACTGGATGAGACATTCAGACCCATTTCTCTGAGCGAAAAACTGCCTGAGTTTTTTTCGCTGTTCCCATAAAAATTATTATCCGAACTGCGAGTGTAACCTTGGCTCGCAAACCCGGCTATTTTTGTTGAGTTCAAAATGTCATTGCCATAGCTTGTTTTACCGTAAAAAACTATTGAATAGAACAGAGAAAACAACAACAATGATCTAATCTTCATTGTTAATTCCTCTTATTTCTAATTGCTGAATGGTAGCGTTGAGCTCATGCTTGGGTATATAGCCTATTGCGCCGGGTGTTGTTGAAACGGCCTCCATCATTTCTTTGAAAGACATTACGGTCGTCGGCGGCAGTGCACGCCCTGAATAAATGAGTCTATTCCAAGCTCGCTGAAGTTGATGCGAAAACATCCCTAAAACTTGTTTACTAAAAGCACGGTATTCTTCTTCCAGTGGGTTTGTTGTGTATACAATAATGGGTGTTTGATCGTCCCAGTACTTGGTTTTTAATCCGTAGATGGTACGCAAACGATTTATAGATATTTTTTTTACCGGTGTATTTTCGTGGGTGATCACAATATAGGATGTCTCTTGCAAAGACGGCATAGCATAAATAGATGTGTGGAATAGATATAAAAAAAGAAAAATCCATACACTAAAAATAGAACGATTCACCTTAAAGCATGCAAGCAGCTTGTTCTTTTTTTTCAAAGTCATCGGTTATACGCATTAAGTGACAATAAAGTAATAGTACAACATAAAAAAACCTTAGTTCAATATATATACCCATAGCGTTTGAAATTTAGGTATTAAGTATGTGATCTATTCATCATAGCAAAGCTTCCGCGTCCCTCGGCTTTGTATCCTGAGTCGCCCTATCTCCTGCATCCATGCAGTCGTGCTCACGCTCATCACCTACATCCCTGTAGGCAAGGCGAAATAATGAGGTATAGCCCGCTATTGCTAGGAATTTAAACACCGCCAAAGAGGATAAAGAGGGCGTACAGTGCCCACTCAAACTTAAGCGCTGTGAACATAGACTTGCAGGTTATGATCAATTTATGTCTTAATATGGCAAATTCGCACATGATTATTCCTCTTGGAAGAGTGGTTTTGTGCGGCAACGTTTCGCAAACACGAACTGCTTGATTAATTCCATATCTTTGAAAAGAGGCAACGATGCTCGGATTACTGGACGAATTTAACGGTACATTTTGCCTTGAAACAGGTAAAGATTCTTCATTAGCAGAGGCTAATATGAGACTCCGCTACCAAGTATGGTGCCTGGAAAATGATTATTTTGACTTTTCTGATTTCGATGAATCCATGGAATGTGATGAATATGATTCGCGTTCTGTTTATGCCGTTGTTTCGAACAAAAACCATCATATTAATATCGCCACCACACGTATTATTTTGCATGATAAAAACAAACCGCAGGAAAAATTTCCTGTTGAGCAATTTCCGATGCTGCGTCGCCATGATCGTGATTATTTATTGAATGTGCCAAGAGAAAAAGTAGGAGAAATTTCCAGGTTTTGTGTTTCTAAAAGCTTCAGAAGAAGGGCGGGAGAAAAAGAATCCACTCACGGCATCACACCAGGTCGTGACTCATCTCATCCATCAGGAAAACGGAATTACTCACAAATAACACTAGGATTATTCAGGGGGGTGTTTTCCATCTGCCTTCAATATAACCTTGAACATTTATATGCGCTGATGGAACCGGCACTGCTTAGAATAATACGACGGTATGGCGTGCACTTCACCCCGATAGGGCCTTGTGTCAATTACTATGGCATTCGTCAACCTTGTCTGCTTTCTATAGATAGCGCACGTGAAAAAGCAAAAACAACCTCAAAGGAAATTTACGATTTCGTTTGTGCCGAACAAAATTTAATTTTGCCTCAACAACATACTCTCTGGAAAAACCCAATGAACCGGCAGTAAGGAATAGGCAGGTTGGTTGACACTTAGCGGTTCTGGGACAAAAATATTGCCTGAGTATTTTTTACATCACGCACACAGGTTGCATCAAATCCTATCGTTTGATTGATTTTATATTATATTGATAATTAATTATAAGTGCGCCGTAGGCACTATGGCTTATCGAATACACCTACGCCATTTAATGTACTAATAAGAACGTTAATTATGCGACATAAAAGTCTAATAATCATACGCCGATATAAGCTAGATTTTTATCCTGAAAAAAACCTTTAACTATTTTTTTAAGTTTGCACAGCTGGCTTAAATATCGTTTCACGATAGATCGAAACTGATCAGGGCCTAATGCCGATGCGCGTCCCAATTTATGATTCTTCAACCAATTCCATACCCACTCATCAGGATTGAGGTGTGGAGAATATGGCGGCAAAATAAACAAGCGTAATTTTCCTTCGGTAGATTGAACGAAGTCCGTTACTTTTCTCGATTTGTGAACGGGGTGCCCATCCAAAACTAAAAATATAGGCCTGGACTGTTTGTAAATGAGCCTTTTTAGAAACTCAACAAATCGCTCGCCATTCATGCGGCCTTCAAATGTCATAAATCGAAACGACCCTTTCGCACTAACCGCCGACACCATCTGTACGCTAAAACGTGCCCCTGTCGCTTCTATCACGGGTGTCTTTCCGACAGGCGACCAAGTGGTGCCATAATGATGGTCTGAGCGAATACTGGCTTCATCACCAAAGTAAATACTGGCTTTTTCCTTCTTGGCCAATTTTTTAATTTCAGGGTAGGCCTTTTCTTTCCAGGCTTTAACCTTTTCCTCATCTCGCTGGTAAGCTTTATAAAGAGGCTTTTGTGGAGACATGCCGAGCTTTCGTAGAAGTCGACCCACAGACATCTCGCTGAGCCTGACATCGAACCGTTTTCGTATCAGCTCACGAACCATTGAACGAGTCCATAATGCAAATTCAAAATCTAATTGCAGAGGATTTTTTGAGGTGATGATTTGGTAAATCTGTTGCAGCTGCCTGCCAT
>JAADHS010000116.1 GCA_013151745.1 Gammaproteobacteria bacterium
TTGAGCCATCCCATGCGGGTGTTTATCGACAGGAGAATGTATTAATCTCTGGTGCGGAACATCTACCACCGGATCATTTACTGCTGGCAGAACAAATGTCATCGCTACTTACGTCGTATAATGATTTTTCGGGCCATTCTCTGGAACGTGCCGCTCGTTTGCATACGGACTTTGTGAAAATTCATCCCTTTGTTGACGGCAATGGTCGTACTGCTCGTTTGTTGATGAACTTGGATTTAATGCGCTCAGGGTTGCTGCCCATTATCATCAAAGTTACTGATCGCCTGGTTTATTACGAAGCATTGGATAAAGCGCACACTAAAAATGAGTATGACGATTTTCTACGTTTATCGGTTAATGCCGAGCTTGAGGCATTGCAAAAAACATTGCGGCTGATAGGGGGCTATCATTTATGACACTGCTCCCCAAATTCCAAGAAGAATACAGTGCAAAAATCCCTGCACTCACGTTGTTGCATCATCTCGGTTGGAGATTTTTATCAGCTGAACAAACTTTATCCGCACGAAATGAGAAAACCAGTGAAGTGGTTTTACGTGATGTACTGCGGGATGAGCTTCGTAAACGCCGCTTTACCTATGCAGGCAAGGAGCGGGCTTTTTCTGAAAACGCTATTGATAACGTCATTGCAGAACTCTGTTCGCCTGCCTTGAACGAAGGTCTGAATGTGGCCAATGAGAAAATCTACAACCATCTTCTCTACGGTATCTCGGTTAGAGAGTTCATAGATGGTAAGAGAATGAGCCCTACCCTTCAAATTATAGATTGGAGTAATGTTAACAATAATAGCTTTCTCTTCACGGAAGAGTTGAGTGTTTTAAGAACCAACGGTGTTGAATCTCGCAGGCCGGATATTGTCTGTTTTGTGAATGGTTTTCCCTTAGTCGTGATCGAAGCCAAGCGCCCCGATGGTCACGCCGGGAAAGGGCCCACTATTGATGAAGGGATTTCTCAAAATATCCGCAATCAACGCAATGATGAGATACCGCACTTGTTTGCCTATACACAGCTCTTGTTTTCTATTAACGGCGCGGAGGGGCGTTATGGTACGCAAGGCACGCCTCAGAAGTTTTGGTCTCCCTGGCGGGAAGAAGATATCCATGAAGGCGAATTTTGTACACTCAAAAACAAAGCTCTGAGTTCCGCTGATAAAGAGACGCTATTTTCTCACCGCCCAAAACAAGACCGGGAATGGTATGAAAACCTGATAGCAGGCGGTGAGCTTGCTGTCACCGATCAAGACCGGCTTTTGATCAGCCTGATTTCCCCGGCGCGACTATTGGAGATGATACGATTTTATGTTTTGTTCGATAAAAAATTCGGCAAAGTTGCTGCCCGTTATCCACAGGTTTTTGCTATTAAACGCCTGCTTGAACGTATTCACACCAAAAACAGCAAAGGCGCACGACAGGGCGGTGTGATCTGGCACACCACGGGTTCAGGTAAATCGTTGACGATGGTTTTTTTGTCCAAATCCCTGATCCTGCATGACGCATTAAAACAGTGTCGCATCATCGTGGTGACGGATCGTGTTGACCTGGAAGACCAGCTCAGTAAAACATTCAGCTCTGGCGGAGAGCTGGCCAGCAAAAAAGATAAAGAGGCGGCCATTGCCACATCGGGAAAGCGCTTGGCTGATCAAATCGCCAAGGGCAATGAACGCATCATCTTCACCCTGATCAACAAATTCGCTATTGCTGCCAAAATGCCGGAATGTCACAATCCGAGTTCCGATATTATAGTGCTGGTTGACGAGGGACACCGCTCTCAAGGAGGCGAAAACTATATTCGCATGTGCCAAGCACTGCCCAACGCCGCTTTTGTCGCCTTTACGGGCACGCCACTCTTAAAGGATGATAAGACAGAAAACAAGTTTGGCTCGATTATTCACGCCTATACCATGCAAAGCGCGGTAGAAGATAAAACGGTAACGCCGTTGTTGTATGAGGAGCGCATCCCTGATCTTGATGTGAATGATCGGGCGATTGATCGCTGGTTTGAACGCATCACTGAAGGGTTAACGGAGGATCAGAAAACGGATCTAAAGAAGAAATTCGCAAAAAAAGGGTCTCTCTATCAATCAGAAGACCGGATACGTTTGATCGCCTATGATATTGCCAATCACTTCGTCAAGAATATTGATGATGGACTCAAGGGGCAACTCGCTTGTGACAGCAAGCTATCCGCCATCAAATACAAGCAATTCATGGATGAGCTTGCTTTGTTTGAATCGGCTATTGTCATGTCCGCACCCGATACGAGGGAGGGCAATACGGATGTGGATGAAACCACGATGCCGGAAGTGACAAAGTGGTGGAAAGAAAATGTGGGTTCTGAGGAGGGTAAAGCCTATACCAAAAAAATGGTTAAACGGTTTGACGAAGACGATGATCTAAAAATTTTGATCGTTGTGGACAAATTGCTCACTGGGTTTGATGAACCTAAGAATACCGTTCTCTATATTGATAAGCCGCTCAAGGAGCATAACCTTATTCAAGCCATAGCACGGGTTAATCGTCTACATCCGAAGAAGAAGTTTGGCCTTTTGATTGATTATCGCGGTATTCTAGCTGAGCTGGATACCACCATCGCTAAATACCAAGACTTGGCCAATCGTACTCAGGGTGGTTTTGATCTCCATGATATCGAAGGCCTCTACCAACAAATGAGCACGGAGTATAAAAAGCTTCCAGGTTATTACAAAGATTTATGGGCGATATTCAAAGAAGTTAAAAACAAAGGCGATATAGAGCAGCTTCGCCAGGTTATTATTCCCCGTATGCAAGGACAGTATGGGGCAATGCTTGATGTGAATCTGAAAGTTCGTGAAGATTTTTATGATTGCTTGAGTGAGTTTGCTAATTGCTTGAAGGTGGCCTTGCAATCAGCCAGTTTTTACGAGGATAAAAGTTTTACTGAAAAAGACCGGGCGCATTATAAGGAAACGGTTAAGCAGTTTTCATCTCTTCGCCAGCTTGCTCAAGCGGATGCCGGGGAAACGATTGATTATGATGAGTACGCTGATCAGGTTAAAAAGTTGATGGACAAACATGTTGTTGGTGTTGAAATCAAAGAATCGGATGGTGTTTATGAAGTGGGAAAAATGGGCAGGGCATCAGACCCCAAGACATGGTCTGAAGAAAAAACCAGAAACGAAACCGATATTATTAAAACACGCGTCACCCGCATGATCGAGCAGAGTTTGCGTGATGACCCTTACGCGCAAGAGGTGTTTTCAAAGCTCTTAAAACAGGTGATAGAGGAGGCCGAAGCTCTGTTTGATCATCCGTTAAAGCAATATATGCTGTTTAGTGCGTTTGAAGAGAAGGTCGAAAACCGTGAGGTTGATGACTTGCCGGATAAATTTTCTGACAACAAGCACGCGCAAGCCTATTATGGACTATTGAAAATGCATGTCGGTGAGAACCTGAGCACGTTTGATGATGCGTTGTCGGACAGATGGGTGACGTTGTCTTTTAAAGTGGATGAGATCATTACCAACGCCATCGCAGAACACTCTATCAATCCGCAAAATATTGAAGCCGAGATACGCAAAAATCTCCTGCCTATGATCTTTGCAGAGTGCAAAAAAACGGGTTCAGGAATGGACCAAGCCAAAATAATGATTGAATGCGTCGTTCAAATTGTTCGTGAAGGAAAAAGGAACAGTCAATGAAAAGTATCGCTCATGAGTAATCAGACAACACCGCGAGAGGGGTCTATCCGCTACGGCGATAGTGCCATTCATTTCGCCATTGAACCCAGAGCCAGCGACACGCCAAAGGTCTTGATTAAGGTACACCCTGATTGTCGTGTTGTGGCACATGCTCCACCGATGGCATCGCACGATGACATTATAAAGGCCGTCAAAAAGCGTGCCCGATGGGTTTGTAAACAGATGCGCTACTTTGAAACGCAGCGGGAGAACATTCGGCCCCGTTATTATGTCAGTGGTGAAAGCCATTTTTATCTTGGACGCAGACACCTTCTAAAAGTCAGGGTGGATGAAAAATTTACACCCGAAGTGAAATTATTACGGGGTGTTATTGAAGTAAAAACCAGGGAGGCTAAAGCAGATAAAACAAAAGCCTTATTACTGAATTGGTATAAAGAGCGCGCCAAAGCTGTTTTTGACCGCAGGCTAGATGACGTAATTTCTCAAACCCTTTGGGTAAAAGAAAAACCTCCGGTTAAGCTGCTTTCAATGCAGACACAATGGGGCAGTTGTTCCCCAAAAGGACATTTAATACTCAACCCTCATTTAGTCAAAGCCCCAGAAGATTGTATTGATTATGTGCTGCTCCATGAGCTGTGCCATATAGCAGAACATAATCATTCTCAAGATTTTTATCGCCACATGAAACGGGTCATGCCTCATTGGGAAAAAGTGAAAGAACGACTGGATGCAATGGCTTACTATTACTTGAATGATGTTTGAATATTGCCGAAAAGGCGAACATATACCCGTAGCGATTGAGATTTAGGTATAATTGCACGTCCTCTTCATTCCATGGCGGCGTTAAAATTCCTCGCAATAGCGGGCTATTACTCGACAACTGCTCCTGCGTTGTCCTACCTACGGCCATCCATGGCCTAGTCGTTATTTTACCTAGCCATGAAATGAATTGAACGCACACTAATACCTAACAACAAACGCCACGGGTATAGTCTATAAATACAATGTGTGTATTGGTTCAGCGTAAAATGGAGCGCTCCATTGCTTAAATTCAGGAAATACTCATCAGGAGAAAAAAATGAAAACGACGCAACAATTGCACGATCTTGGTCAAAGCCTTTGGCTTGATAATATCACGCGCGAATTATTGATGAGTGGTACCCTGGAGCGCTACATCAACGAACTTTCCGTGACAGGATTGACCTCTAATCCGACCATTTTCGAACATGCTATCAAGGACAGTGATTTTTACAATGATGTTATTCGTGAAAAAGCACTCGCAGGTCAATCGAGCGAAGCACTTTTTTTCGAGCTGGCGTTGGAGGATCTGACCCAGGCTGCCGATCTTTTTCGCTCGATTCATGATGCCACTAACTGTGTCGACGGCTGGGTATCTCTGGAAGTTTCACCCCTGTTGGTGGACGATACCGCTGGCACCATTGCGGCAGCGAGGCAGCTGTACACGCAGGCTCAACGTCCGAACCTTTTTATCAAGATTCCCGGTAACCGTGCCGGTATTGACGCAATTGAAGAAACCATCTTCGCTGGTATACCCGTGAATGTGACGTTGCTGTTTTCCAGAGAGCATTACATTGAAGCCGCCGAGGCCTATATGCGGGGTATTGAACGGCGTATTGCTGCCGGTCTTGACCCCAAGGTTGCTTCTGTGGCTTCGCTGTTCGTTAGCCGCTGGGATGTAGCTATTAAAGACAAGGTTCCCGACGCACTGAAAAACCGTCTCGGCATTGCCATCGCAATGTGCACCTATAAGGCTTATCGTGAATTACTGGCCTCGCCACGTTGGCAAAAATTGGTGACTGCCGGTGCCCAACCACAGCGTTTACTGTGGGCCAGCACGGGCAGCAAAGATCCTGCCGCGCCAGATACACTTTATCTTGAAGCGCTCGCAGCACCGGATACGATCAACACCATCCCCGAAAAAACATTACTTGCCTTTGTCGATCATGGTCAGAGTAAGGGTGTGATGGGCAATGAAGATGGCGAAGCGCTATTGGCACGTTTTGCGCAAGCGGGTATTGATACCGATGCACTGGCGAAGCAGCTACAAGATGAGGGTGCGCAATCGTTCGTAAAATCGTGGCAAACATTGATGCAAAGCATCGAGTCAAAAATGCGCAGCGTTGGATGACGACAGTTTACAGGGGGGCTATGGTGGGGTGTTACTTAAGCGCTCCACTATAGCTGCTGCCTTGACCTGCAGGGTCTCTAGAGGGCCGCGGGGTGTAGCTATATTTAGATGTTATTTTTCACGCTTTAAGGTATCATTTCCATTTTTAATGGGATAGAAAAATAAGGATCCTGATTTATG
>JAADHS010000207.1 GCA_013151745.1 Gammaproteobacteria bacterium
CACCTTGTATGCGACGCGTTGTGTGATCTTTAAGCTCAGTTTTTTCATTAAGTTGCGTACTTTATAGCGACCTATTTGAAAGCCTTCTTCACGTAATTTCTTCATCATTTCGCGGTTACCTAAGCTGTTCCGGCTCTGCTTAAACAGCTCTTTTATACGACGATTAAGATGCAACACCTCAGCTCAGCAGTAATCAGCTTTCCTAGTCGTTTCTTCCAGCTGTAATAAGCGGAGGTGCTGACCTGTATTACCCGACATAAAGTAATCACTGGGTACCGGAGGTCACTACAACTACTATGGGTTAAGAGGGAACCTGCATTCACTCAATCGATTCTACAACTGGGCCATTGAATGTACATTCAAATGGCTAAATCGCAGAGGTGGAAAGAAAAAGAGTTTTACCTGGAACACTTTTAACCGAGCACTTGAACGAGTAGGGGTAGTGGCACCCATGGTCACGGAGAAGCAGCGACAACACAGGGTGTATGCATAATGTTTTCAATCGGCGCGACAGCGAGTACGACCGAGGAACCGGATGCGGGAAAACTGCACGTCCGGGACTGCACGGGGGGTTCCTGGTAACAGGGACTCCTACCGTGAGAGCACATCGTCTTTTTAATAATGTGTGCCATACAACAGGAGTCAAGCAACAAAAAAGCAATTTAATATTTTGTCGGTCTAGTTCGATGCCTAGATGGTGGATTCTTGAAAGACAATATTTAAACCAAAGTGAATCGACCTCGTTGATAACGTTTAGTCCGCGTATGCATTTAAGTGAATCCGCCCTTTTCAATAGTGGCGTGTCCAGTATTGTGCGGGACTTCACACGCACCTGAAGGCTCAACCAATTAAAAGCCTATTAAAAAACATCGTGCTATATGTGTAATCAAACCTTATGGTTAAAATGAAAGTGCTATAAGGTCTTATAGAAGTCGATGCAACGACAGTCCCTGAGTATGTGTTTTGAAACAAGTAACTTCTGCTGACTCGAAGGTCTGGTTATGAACATTGAATGTTTGGCTCATAAATATTCGTAGTCAGCAGAAGCATGTTCCACTATTACTTGCTAAAGGTAAATTAGTAAATCAATGGAACGGAGAAACTATAAGCCCATTAAATCAGACCGACTACCGCGGAGGCAGCATAGAGGGATATGGTTTCGTTGAAAAACAGGTTAACATTCAAGTTGAGTGCCATTAGCACGCCGGCTGCTTATGAGTGGTCGTTATGTGTTTGACAGGCTCTATCGATAAAGCTATAGTATTACGATACACCTATCGATGAGGCGCGCCATGACAGCAGTGACAGTTTCCCCTAAGTTTCAAATAGTTATCCCAAAAGACATAAGAGAGTCCATGGGAATAGTTTCAGGCCAAAAGGTTCAGGTATTAACTTATCGTAATCGAATAGAATTGGTTCCAATTAAATCGATGAAAAAAATGAAAGGGTTTTTGAAGGGGCTAGATACTGAAGTTAAGCGAGAGAAAGATCGATTATGAACGTCATTGATTCTTCCGCATGGCTGTCTTATTTTTCAGGGGATGCCAATTCCACAGTTTTTGCAAAGCCAATCGAAAATATCAATAAACTATTAATACCAAGTATAACTCTTACCGAAGTTTTTAAGAGCATCTTTCGACAGCGCGGGGAAGATGTTGCGCTAGATGCTATCGCACACATGGAACAAGGTAAGGTAATTCCATTAGATGGGTCATTGGCTATTGACGCAGCTCAATATGGTGTTGATTTTAAGCTCCCGTTAGCCGATAGCATTATATACGCAACAGCACAAAAGTTTAATGCTATTGTATGGACTCAAGACGCTGATTTTAAGTCATTAGATGAAGTAAAGTATTATCCAAAAAGTAAAGGCACATAACCAGTACTTACACATGGATAATTTTAAGCTTAGCAATTTATCGGGTCAGAGGGAGCAAAGCTCCCGTCTACCCACAGACCCGTACGTACGGGTCCGTATACGGCTCCTCATGTTAACTAAATTCAACACGTTGACTTCGTATCCTACGAACAGCGGCGAGACATCTTATCTGCCACTGCGATCACCGGAGAATAAACATCCCCGCCGCAAGCGGATGGGGTATTGATATGAATTGCCCGAAATTTAAAGATTTCATCGCAATGCTTATTAAACGCTGCAAGCAGTGGGGAATAGAACCCCAAGGGATTTAAAAAGCAACGGTTTGGTTCTAAATCTGAACGCAGATTATATGATGACGCCAAAGCAACTGCATCTTGGCGAAATGGAGCTTGAACAAAGTGGTACACTGCGCCAGAAAAACCGACACAAAAAATTGAATATACTCGGCGCGCCAAAAAGAAAGATTTAGCTGATGAATGCGGGCTACGATTCGATGAGACTGTCCCCGTCGAAGTCATCGAAATACCGAACCCTGAAATAGAAGGTCTGAGCGAAGAAGATTACGATGTCATCGGCGAAAAAGTAACGCATCGTATTGCACAACAACCCAGCAGTTATACGGTTATTAACTATGTGCGAAAAGTCATCAAGATCAAGGAGACGCAACAAATAGTTTGCCCTCCTGCGGCGGACAGTGTTATCGAAAAAAGCTATGCCGATGTCAGCTTCATAGCCGGTATGATTGTCGATAAATAAAATGATTTACCATCTTCCACTCTACCGCCAACACCAACACCAACACCAACACCAACACCAACACCAACACCAACAGCTCAAGCAAAGCGGTATAGAGATCGTACGGAGTACACTGACGAATCTTATTCATCGCGTGGTGCCGCTACTTGAACCCATATATGATTCGATCATCAGCTCAATTCAGAGCGGTGATCACCTTACCATTGATGAAACCCCCATTTTATTGGCCCATCATGGGGGATAAAGATGAAATTGCCTTTCTCTACTCGTCTTCACGAGCGCACAGCTTTGTGGGTGAAGCTCTGCGGTGATTTCAAAGGAACGATACTCAGTGATGGGTATGAAGCCTATGCACGATATGCCAAGCGCCATGACGAAGTGATTCATGCACTCTGTTGGGTTCACACGCGACGAGGTTTTAACGATGCACTGCCTTGTGAACCGGAACTGGCGAATATCGCATTGGATTACATTGCCAGGCTCTATGAAGTCGAAGACGAGATCAAAGAGCAAAAGCTCACTGGCGATAAAAAGTGCATGTATCGAGTAGAGCACAGCAAGCCCGTCGTTGCCGATTTTTTTGAATGGGTTGAACAACAACTATTTGATAACGCTCTGTTACCCAGCAACCCACTAACCAAAGCACTGGGCTATGCACGGGAGAGATGTGAAGGGTTAGAGTTCTTTCTCACTGATCCTGAGCTATCTCCCGATACCAACCACCTGGAGCGAGCACTACGAGTGATCCCGATGGGTCGTCGTAACTGGTTATTTTGTTGGACTGAGATTGATGCGCATTATGTAGGCATTCTGCAGAGCCTGTTATCTACTTGCCGGATACATAATATCAACCCTTATGATTACCTGGTGGATGTGTTGCAGAGAATAGATACTCACCCTGCAAGCCAGGTTAATGACTTAATTCCACGCATGTGGAAAGAGAAATTTGGTGATGATCCTCTTAGGTCGCCACTACATCACGCTCGGCGATCAAGCAACGACGCTCTAAAATGACCGCTTACCCCCCATTGTACCCCTTGAGCTACACCCCTTTATTACCTTTGAGTGAACAAGGCAAGCACCAACCAATTGCAATTGGGTTACTTCTGATAACAGCCCTATTATTTTCTTATTCAATTATTGAGATTGGCGCTGAAATTGCTTTATAAAATTCTTATTTGTATTTCAAAGGGAGCAAATTATGGACTTGATAGATAAAATCAGAGAAATTGCATCTAAAATTCCTACGCAACGTGAATACATACAAACTGAAGAAGCTACAAAAAACGCTTTTATCATGCCTTTTATCAGTATGCTTGGTTATGATGTGTTTAACCCAATGGAAGTTATTCCTGAATATACGGCAGACATAGGAACCAAAAAAGGTGAAAAAGTTGACTATGCTGTTAAAAAAGATAACAAAATTATTATTCTAATAGAATGTAAATGGTGTGGAAGCGATCTAAATAAAGAACACGCTTCGCAGTTATACAGATACTTTTCTGCAACCGAAGTTCGCTTTGGATTATTGACTAATGGCATAGTTTACAAGTTTTATTCTGATATCGATGAGACAAATAAAATGGATTCAAAACCGTTTTTTGAATTCAATATTCTAAATTTTGAAGAACATCAAATTTATGAATTAAAGAAATTTACTAATTCCGCATTTTCTCTGGACGCTATTCTAAATACTGCGAGGGCACTTAAATACACAGGTGCAGTTAAGAAGATATTGGATGAAGAATTAGAAAGACCGTCTGAACAATTTGTAAGATTCTTTGCGGCAAAAATATACGACGGTAAACTAACCAAATCTGTTATGGATCAATTTACTGAAATTGTAAAGGAGGCGCGCACTCAATTCGTTAACGAAAAGATAAATGACCGATTGAAGTCGGCACTGAATGTAGGAGCTTCATCAGCTCAGGAGGAAACCTCTGATGAAGATATGCCAGACGATAAACCTTCTGGTGACAGTATTAAGACAACTGAAGAAAAATTAGAAGCCTATAATATTATAAAAGCTATACTGAGCGAGGTTGTCGATATAAATCGAGTAATAATCCGTGATGCAAAAAGTTATTGCAGTATCTTACTCGACAATAACCGTAAACCAATATGTCGCCTACGGTTTAAAGGATCTAAAAAATATATAAGTTTATTCTCAAATAAAAATGAAGACAAAATTACAATTGAAAATCTCAATGACATTTTCAATTATTCCGATAGAATCAAAGCTGTAATCAATGAATATGATAATCAACCTATTGCCACTGAAGAAATGGAAACCAACGAGCATAGAGCCTCAGCACAAAAGAATAGTTGACCTCGCCCACGATTCATTACATGATAGTAGGCGTTTTAGAATTCTATGCGGAGCGATCTTGGCATTTTGTGAGACTATCAAGTATTCTTAAATAACGCAATATTATACTGGTTCTTCGCAGGTTTGTGTGAATCTCTACGGTACCAGATCCAATCCACCACAGTAAAATAATATGCTGTTTCTGAATCCATCGAAGGATCGATAACCCCTCGCATTTGGTTTAACGGTTTGAATCTTTGAGTTCAAGCCTTCCGCAATAGCATTACTGATCGGGTGTTTAAAATAGCTCAGTAGATTGGGTAGATGGGTCTTTATCATCCGGGCTTTCTTCTTAATCGGTTCCAAGCAACTCCAAATTGCCCATGAGTACCAACTGTTAAAATACCCTAGAGCACACCCCGCATAGGTATACGTCCAGAAACCTCGAAACAATTCCTTAATGGCCCAGGCCTTGGCAACTTTCAGATTAGCGTGCTTCAGGTCAGCAAAGGTTTCGCAAGCACTTTCCTTGAGATTTTCTTCATTGGTTACCCATAAATATTTGCTGCCGATTAAGCGTTCATCACCTTGTCGAATCAGCTGTTTGCTCTCATCTCGGCGGACTTTATCAACGGCGTCATTGAGATGCTGGCTAATATGGAACCGGTCATGAACAATGACGGCATCAGGCAGTTTTTCGCCCACAGTATTAGCGTAGGCTTTCCACATATCCAGGGCTACTGCGGTAACACCCTCCTGCTGTGATTCCGCTAACCCTTTGTCAATCAATGCCTTGCAGGCCATCTCTGTTCGCTTTTCCACCACATCAAGTACACGTCCACCCGTAAGATCCACGAGGCTGCTGATGTAGCGATGACCTGAACGAAACTGTTTCTCATCAATGCTGATAGAGTAAGCGCCAAAGTATCAGCGAAGTTGCTTTCTAAGCGGCCTTCTGTTTTTTCGCCAGCAACGTCACCTGATCTTTCACTCGCCAAGGT
>JAADHS010000278.1 GCA_013151745.1 Gammaproteobacteria bacterium
GATGAAACAGATGAACCAAAAACACCAACCGCTACTCGACCAAACAATGAAGCAGGAAATGAGCCGACTGGTTTTGATCCTGTCGCTTTTTTTTCTGGCACACAAATGGCGACATCACAACCGATTATTCGGCTGCTGAAAAGTTGCAGAACTACTTGAAGCAGTAAATCGACTTTGTCTGACTAAAAATCAACGAGGTGCCCACGAAACGCCCACGCTGACTTTATTCAAGAGAAAGTCCGGCTAGAGAATATCTCGTAACCAACTGTATTTGTTAGTGAAATTGGTGCGCCTGGAGCGATTCGAACGCCCGACCGCCTGGTTCGTAGCCAGGTACTCTATCCAACTGAGCTACAGGCGCGAATAGGTGGGGAATTATGTCGATTTGATGCTTGGGTGTCAAGCAATAAAATCTGCCATTTTATGGCTTAGATGGCGGAGGGCGAGGGATTCGAACCCTCGATAGAGTTTCCCCTATACGCCCTTAGCAGGGGCGCGCCTTCAGCCACTCGGCCAGCCCTCCTTCCTTGAGGGAAGGGATTATACGCATAATTATGCGCTGACGCGACGATCCGATGGAAATATTTTTATCAGTTTGTAATTTTATGTTGATCAGTACAAAAAAATGGCATCAATATGCCAATAATGTTTGCATATTGATGCCTGTTTGCATTTATTTTACATGATATGGAGAAATTTCTTTATTAAAGCTGAAGACGGTTATACATCTTCAGGTGTAAGATCTTGATTCCCCTCTTTTTCTTTCTGTATACGCTCATAAATTTCTTCGCGATGGACGGAAATTTCGCGTGGTGCATTTACACCAATCCGTACCTGGTTTCCTTTTATGCCTAGCACTGTTACCGTGACATCATCGCCTATTATTAGCGTTTCTCCCACACGCCGCGTTAAAATCAGCATGGTTCGCCTCCCTCATTACCTACTTTATATATGTAAAGGCTCAATCCTTGTTCCATCATCCTATTCCTGGTGTATTTAACGGCGGAGAGCGTGGAAACTATAGATTTAATCACTTATTAAGGTGGTAATTTGTGTGCTATGTAACAATAACTTAAAATTACGATGTTCTAACCTTCTTTATTCCATTTTAACAATATTGCTATTAAGATACCTTAACAGCATAAATTTAAAGTATATTTTGATTTTCCTGTCTTGTTTCTATATTTTATTTGTTGATAATGGCTAAAGTTGAAAAGTGAAGCTAAAGGTGTTGAAGTATGTGCCACCTTTCGAAAATGTATTCAATTTTTATAAGGATATATAAATATGACACTGACGTTACATAAATTCGGCCCGTGCTGGGGCTTATCTGATCCGAGTCCATTTTGTGTAAAGCTAGAGAGTTTTTTGATCATTAACAATATTCCATATAAAGTTGGCGGTTATGATGCGAAGGCCATCCTAAGCAAAGCACCTAAGAAAAAAGTACCCTTTGTTGACCTTGAAAATGGGGAGCGCATCGGGGATTCTAATTTCGTTATCCAGCGTCTTGCAAAAGACCTGGCTATCAACATGGATGAAACTCTAACTAAAGAACAAGCTGCCATTTCACATGCCTATCGGAGAATGTTGGATGAAAATTTATACTTTTCTCTTCTATATAGTCGTTGGTGTGAAGATACGGGATGGAATGTGATCAAACCTATTTTTTTTAGTGACATGCCCCCGGTCATTGGCGGTTTCATCACCGGGCTCATTCGTAAAAATGTTAAAAAAGTGGTTTATGGGCAAGGGACGGGACGACATTCAAGGAATGAAATTTATGCTATGGCCAATCGGGATCTGGATGCGTTGTCAGTGCTGCTGGGTGAGGATCAATGGTTTTTTGGGGCAAGCCAACCGACATTGCTTGATCTGACGTGCCATGCTTATGTTATCAATATTATTCGTCCCCCCATTGAAAACGCAATCAAAAAACATACGCTCACCTTAAATAAGTTATGTGATCATGCCGAGCGATTGCAAACGCAGATTTATGACAAAAACTAAAATAGCTAAGAACAATTGTGACTGCAATGTAATGAAATACATCTATTCAGTCCTGTTGTTATTCAGTGCGTTCGCCTACTTTTCTCCGGTTGTTGCCAATGATGAATTTGTAAAAGATATAGAAATTGCGCGTGAAATTTACTTAAAGGCGACCGATGGTAATAAACGCGCGGTACGCCGGGCAATAAAAACCATCCATCGACTGGAAAGAAAATACAAAAACCACCCTTTGGTGTTGGCTTATAAAGGCGGGGCACTTTCTTTACGTGGCGTTAATATTGGTAAACGTCCACTTGATCGAATGCGTGAAACCGAGCAAGGGTTAAATGTTCTTGACCGCGCATTACGTAAATTGCGTGGCCATAAAGGACATTATCTTGAAGCAGTGGAGGCTCGTTTAGTGGCCGCATATGTTTTTATTAACTTACCCAATTCTTATTTTCACCGACTCAAAGAGGGCAACCACTTGGTTGAACAACTACTGGCCCATCCCCGGTTTGTAGATATGCCTTCTGAGTTGCAGGCGGCCATTTATTTTGCCGCGGCGACGAGTGCGGACAAGCATAAAAACCAAGATCAGCTTAAATATTATTTGCAGCTGACACTCAAAACAGACCCGGATGGAAAAAGCAGTAAAGAGGCTCAAGCTTTGCTAAAAAGAGTAGAACCCTAGATGGATATACGACTGGCCTTGCATGCCATCACAAAACATTATGGTCACGGTGACAATCAAGTTGCTGCGTTACAGAATATTTCTTTTTCTCTTGCGGAAGGTGAGTTTTTGGCCGTGCAAGGGCCTTCAGGCAGTGGCAAAAGCAGTCTTCTGAATATTTGTGGGTTGATTGATCAACCCAGTGAGGGGCAATATTATTTGAATGGCCAGGCTGTTGAGCAACTGAGCGTCAAACAGCGTTGTGATTATCGTCGCCGTGAAATAGGTTTTATATTTCAGCGGCATCAGTTATTACCCGCCATGACGGTGTATGAAAATATTGCTTATCCTTTATTTTTGAACAAGGTTAAAGCAAAGCAAATTAAACAAGAAGTCACGCTATTACTAAAAAAAATAGGCTTGGATCATCGCTGCAATCATTTACCCAAACAACTTTCTGGCGGTGAACGACAGCGAGTGGGTATCGCCCGTGCGTTGATCAAGCGACCTCAGTTGGTGATTGCCGATGAACCCAGCGCCAGCCTAGATCACCAACACGCCCACGCGAGTCTAATGCTGATGCGTGAACTCAATGAACAACAGGGAGCCAGTTTCATCCTGGCGAGTCACGATGCTTTTGTGGTAAAACATTGTGATCGTAATATTAACTTACTTGATGGAAGCCTGGCGGGTGAGGCATTGGGGTTGGGTATATTATGAGTTTTTTTCTTATCGCTGTACGGAATATTTTGCGCAACCGAACGCGGGCGATCAGTACGATATTGATTATTGCCGTAGGCTTGGCGGCGTTGCTGATAGGGAGTGGTTTTATGCTCTCTACCTATGATTCGTTGCAGGAAATTGCCAAGAGAGTAGAAGGTCACGTCATCGTGCTAAAAGACGAGTCTGTTCCCGCTCAGGGAGGGGTCGACCAACAGCTCACCTTGCCTAACTGGCAAGCGATTCAGGATGAATTGTGGGACGATGACCGAGTTTTGCGTATTTTACCGCGAGCACGATTTGAAGGGCTGATTCGTCATGGTCATAATAGTGCCGCTTTTTTTGGTACCGGTGTTGACCCCAAAGAAGAGTTTCGAGTTTATGGCCCGTTTCTCAAAACGACAGCGGTGCTCGATCCCTGGCTTTCGGATCAAGACATGCCGGATGTTGTGCTGGGTACGCAGCTTGCCGAAACTTTGTCGGCGACGGCGGGAGATGAATTAACGCTACACACTTTGCGCAGTGATGGGCAAAGCACGGAAGTGATGGTGCGTTTGGCGGGTCTTTTTCATACGGGAACACCTGAACTTGATGATCATACTCTGATGGTGAATCTCAGTACGGTCAGCCGTTTATTGGGTTCGGAAAAAATCAGTCAGCTCTCTATTTATCTTGAACATTATGAAGATGCTGCGGCCATCAAACAATTATTGCAGGCGAAATTAGAAGGTGTCCTGGTGCAAACCTGGGATCAACGAGCAGAGCTTTATGATAAGGTGAAAGCTCAATACGACCGTATTTTTGGCGTAATGGGAATCATCATTTTGGTTGTCGTTTTCCTCGCGATTTCAAACACCATCGCACTGGCGATGTATCAGCGTCGCGACGAAATTGCGACTCTTGGGGCGTTAGGTACCCCATCGACTCGTGTTTATGCCAATTTTATACTCGAAGCCTGCTTGATTGGTGTTGTCGCGACAAGTCTGGGTATGCTCATTGCCTACGCGACGGCCAATGCCATTAATCTTGCCAGCTTGATGATGCCCGCACCACCGGGTAGAAGTGAAGGCTATCCCATATACATTTATATTTCATGGCCTCATTATTTAGTGACCAGTGTCGTTCTTATTGCCATCGTCGCATTCGCTTCTTTTATTGCGACCTATAACAATGCCAAGGTGAATATTGCCAAAGCCTTATCATGAGTAAAAGCCTACTGACACCATGCTGTCAGTAGGACGTGTTAATCTCTTTTTTGTTAAATCGTAACAGAAGGAAATTAAAAATGAGTGATGCAATGAAGCAGCATGGTGCTTTTAGTTGGAATGAATTGTTAACCACGGATGTGGCAGCGGCAAAGGTATTTTATGGGGGGTTATTAGGCTGGAGCTTAAACGAAATTGACGTCGATGGTCTCGCCTATACGATGGCCAAGGCGAATGACACCGAGGTGGCTGGTATTATGGCGATTCCCGAAGAGGCCAAAGGCATGCCGCCCACTTGGGGTGGCTATATCACGGTGGATGATGTTGACGCTGCTGTTGCAAGAGCTGAGCAATTGGGTGGCAAGGTACTTTGTCCTCCGCGCGATTGTTCCGGTGTGGGTCGTTTCTCGGTTATTCAGGATCCACAAGGCGCTATGGTTTCTCTTATCACCTACTTCAAGAAGGAATAAAGACTATGGCGAAACCGTATTTTAATCTGCAGACGTTTGAATTTTTGGAATTATTGGCGGCCAATAACAACCGTGACTGGTTTCATGAGCATAAGCAGGATTACGAAATACGGGTTCGCACACCGGCTTTTGAGTTTATTGCCGATGTGGCCGACGAGTTAGCGATCATCTCTCCCCACTTTCTGGCTTTACCGAAGAAAGTGGGCGGTTCTTTGATGCGGGTGAATCGTGATATTCGTTTTGGTAAGGATAAACGACCCTATAAAACCAATATTGGCATTCAGTTTCGCCACGAACAGGGCAAGGATGTGCATGCACCGGGTTATTATCTGCATGTTGAGCGAGAAAACTGTTTTTTGGGCGTGGGAATCTGGCGTCCTGATAGTACGGCATTAGGTCATATTCGACAGAGAATTGATGAAAAGGGCAATCTCTGGTTAAAAGCACTGAATAATAAAGATTTTAAAAAATGGTTTGAATTAAGTGGTGACACCCTGGTCAATCCCCCGCGGGGCTATGTCAAAACGCACCCCCTGCTTGAAGATATCAAACGCAAAGATTTCATCGCCATCAGCGAAATCAGCGAAGCCACTGTGATGTCAAAAAAGTTGCGTCAAACCGTGATCGATCAATTCAACAGCGCAACACCGTATATGAAATTTTTGTGTCAGGCGCTGGCACTGCGTTTTTAAATCATGCGTCGTGCGGATCGGTTATTTCAAATTATCCAACTGTTGCGTCACGAGCGTGTCGTAACGGCTCGCGATTTAGCGCAAAACCTGGCGGTTTCCGAACGCACTATTTATCGTGATATGCAGGATCTTTCCCTCTCCGGTGTGCCTATTGCGAGTGAGACAGGTATTGGCTATAGATTGATGAAAGGTTTTAGCTTGCCTCCGTTAATGTTTAACGAAGAAGAGCTGACGGCACTGATGTTGGGTGCCCGTATGGTTCAAGCCTGGACTGACAAAGGTTTAGCGAAGGCCGCAAGCCACGCCATGAGCAAGATTGAGTCGGTGATCCCCGAGCGCTTAAAGCCCGAATTCGCGCGGCAGGATATGCTGGTACCGGATTTTTCCCTTTGTGAAAAAGTAGCAGAGCGATTACTCTTATTGCGTAGCGCAAGCAAGCAACAACGAAAGGTGATGTATCACTATATTCGCGCCGATGGAGAAACCTCAAATCGCACTGTTCGACCTCTGGGTTTGTTTTACTGGGGCAAGGTTTGGACGCTGGTGGCATGGTGCGAGCTACGCGATGAGTTTCGCCATTTTCGTCTGGATCGGATGAGTGATCTGGTGTTATTGAATCTGCATTTCGAGCTCGTGCGTGGGCAAACGTTGCAAGACTACTTGAATACACTGTGTGATGAAAAGTAAAATACGAAACAGATAAAAAGCCGATAGAATATTTAAAAAAACCAAAATTACTCGGCTTTTGAATTTTTATTTTTAGATAACCTTTTAGGAAAATAGGTATAACAGGCCATCATTAACCCTATCAGTGCACCGTAAAGATGGGCATCGACAATGACAGGGCCACCAGCGGTTTCGGCTGAACCGGGCATGGGCCCGAAAAATTGTTCCCATGCCAGTTTTCCAGAAACAGCCAATAAAAGTAGCCACTCGTAACGGTAACCTGAAGCGATGTTGCGGCAAATGCCAAAAATAAAAAAACTGTGTAATATGCCAGATAAACCCACATACCAGCTGAGTTCAGGGTTGAACCAGTAAAGTCCTAAGCTGACTCCCAAGCAAGAGGTCGTGAATAAGATTAACCAAGTGAGCCAAGGTAGGTTTTTTAAAAAAAGCCACCAAATCAGAGCAAACCCAACCAGGTTAAGCATCAGGTGGTTAGAGCTGAGATGCACCAAATGTCCAGTGATCAGTTGCCAGTAGGTTTGATTAATTAAAAAATCACGGTTGAAGCGTAATAAGGCTTTACTTTCCGTTCCCAGGGTTTCGATAAACAGGCTGGTCAATACGATGAAGAGAGGAATAATAAGCGAGGTGTGACGCATCATCATTTAGAGATTTGAGTTTAGGTTAGGTGAGGTTTTTGTATCGAGCAATTCATGTAATTTTTGTTCAATAGCGGTAAAGCGTTTTTTATCATGAATGGCATGATTGTTTTGATCAGTAAGATAAAAAATATCTTCAACTTTTTCACCAAAGGTGCTGATTTTTGCGTTGCGCAAATTCAGGCCACATTCAACCAGTGCTTTGGCAACGATGGCTAAAAAACCGGGACGATCTATTGCCGTGACTTCCATTATGCTTTGATCTTTTGCAAGATCAGTGCTAAACGTGATTTGCGGTGTGCCGGAAAATTGTTTGAGGCGACGAGAGATGCGTCGCTGTGAAAGAATGCAAACTTCATCTGCTTGCTGAGCAGCCTGATGAATTCTGCGAAGTACCCTTTGTTGAATATCGGGCTGGTTCGTTAGCGGACGTCCTTCTGCATCCAGTACCAGGAAAGTATCAAGGACATAGCCTTTGTTATTGGTGATGATGCGGGCATCTACAATATCAAGCCCCATTTCATCTAATGCCTGAGTGACGGATGCAAATAAATAAGCTTGATCTTTAGCATAAATAAAAATGCTGGTCGCCCCCCGGCTTATTTCTTCTTTAAGGAGGACGATGGGTATTTCTTTACTATTGATGATTGCGTTAGCATGCCAGGCAATTTCATCGGGACGATATCTCAGGTAATAGTCATTGTTGAAATTCCCCCAGAGTGCTTGAACTGCTGCCGTATTGGTGGTGCTTGATTCAGTGAGCAGGTCTAAGGCCGCAGCTTGAACATCCTGTATACGTTCAGTTTCATTCACCGGATGTTCAAAACCCCGTCTTAACATTTGGCTTGTCAGGCGATACAGCTCTTGCAGGAGTGACGCTTTCCAGCTATTCCACAACCTGGGGTTGGTGCCTTGAATGTCTGCCGTCGTGAGCAGAAAAAGATGATCCAAGTGGTGTTGGTCGCCCATTATTCGGGCAAAATGGGTGATCACCTCCGGGTCGCTGATATCCTGTCGTTGTGCCGTTGCTGACATTAACAGATGATTTTTAACGCACCAACTTACCAAGCGGGCATCGTAGTTTTTCATTCCATGGTAAAGGCAAAAATCTAAAGCCACTTGAGCGCCCAGTGTACTGTGGTCACCTCCTCGACCTTTTGCGATATCGTGTAAAAAACCGGCTAGATAAAGGGTTTCAGGTTTTGTCAGTCTATTGCATATTTTGTTGCAGAAAGGCTGTTCGTGAGCGAACTCGGGTACCGTCATTCGGCGAAGATTACGCAATACCATCAGGCTATGTTCATCTACCGTGTAGGCATGAAATAGATCATATTGCATGAGTCCGACAATTTTTCCAAAGTCGGGGATGTATGTGGCGAGTATACCGTAACGATTCATGCGCCTTAATTGATGGGTCAGCCCTCTGGGTTGGCGAAATATAGAGATAAATAGGTCGCGGTTTTGTTTTTTAGCACGAAAATTATTATCTATTAAAGGTAAGCTGCTACGAATTAAGCGGATGGTGCTGGCGCGAACACCTTGGAGTTCGGTGTGTTGTTGTAGTAGCAAAAAGAGTTCTAGAATAGCCGAAGGTGAGTGTGTAAACACGGCGTCATGGGTGACTTCGATATAGCCATGACAGGACTGAAAGTGATCATTGATCGGGATTGGGTTCGTTGGTTTGTCACAATATAAAATCGCTTCTTCGAAAAGCTGGAGTAACATTTCATTCAGTCTGTTTATTGCAGTGATGGTAACGTAATAGTCTTTCATAAAGCGTTCGACGGCGATATGATGTGCGTTGTCTTTGTAGTTGAATATTTTTGCGATGTTTTTTTGGTGGTCAAAAAGTAACCTGTCTTCTCGACGTCCCGCAAGAATGTGCAAGCCCTGCCTGACTTTCCATAAAAATTCTTGTCCATCCATGAGCGTGGCGTACTCTGATGCCGTTAAAAAGCGATGATTAACCAGGTCATGGAGTGTGGCTGCTCCAAAGTGACGTTTTGCAACCCAGCCAATAACCTGAATGTCTCTCAAGCCGCCGGGTCCTTCTTTGACATTCGGTTCCAGGTTTTGTACTGCATCATAGTGTTTACGATAGCGTTGCTTCTGTTCCTTGCATTTTGCTTCGAAAAATTGTCGGCCACACCAAATTTTATGCGGTGATACGGCGGTATTTATTTTGTTGAACAAGGACTCTGCCCCAGCAATGAAATGGGTTTCCATGAGGTTGGTTGCGATAGTTATGTCGGCGGTTGCCTCGGATATGCAGCGTTCGATAGAACGAACGCTATGGCCAACATCTAGTTTGAGATCCCACAAGAGAGTAATAAACTGTTCTATGTTTATTTTGTGTTCTTCCGAATTTTCGTGACGTAATAAAATGAGTAAATCAATATCGGAGTAAAGATGAAGTTCCCCTCGACCATAGCCGCCAACCGCGATCAGGGCGATATCCTGATTGTCGTTACCAAAATAGCGATACCAAACGTGAGCGAGTATCCAGTCTATTAGCGTGGCGCGGTCTTTAACCAGTAAAGTGATGTTTTCCCCGGCCAAAAACCTTTGTTTTATAGCGTTATTAGCTTGCTGTATCGTTTTGCATAACAGAGGTGTCAATGCAGCATGGTCTGCTATGGCCTGTTCCAGGTCAGCGAAGTCAATTTCATTGAAGGTCGGTCTGTGATTTGATTGCATACTTTAACCCTAAGTACGGGGCACTTAAATAAATATTTATGAGGTTTGTATTGTATCGCTTGGTGTTGTTAGGATGTCGGCTCCTGTCGCGGTGACTAATAAAGTGTGTTCCCATTGCGCTGATAAGCTGCGATCTTTGGTGACCACCGTCCATTTATCTGGAAGTATTTTGCTATGCCGTTTTCCGGCATTGATCATTGGCTCGATGGTGAATGTCATCCCTTCTTTTAGCTGTATACCCGTACCTGGTTTGCCATAATGGAGAACTTGAGGTTCTTCGTGGAATACCTGTCCAATACCATGACCACAGTATTCTCGTACCACCGAACAGCCATTTTTTTCTGCGTGCTGTTGAATGGTATGACCAATATCACCAAGATGGGTGCCAGGGCGAACCAGCGCGATACTTTTTTGCAAGCAGTCGTAACTGACCTGGGTGACGCGCCGAGCGAGAATAGAAGGTTCGCCAACAAAAAACATTTTACTGGTGTCGCCATGATAACCTTCTTTTATGACGGTGATATCAACATTTATAATATCACCATTTTTTAGTGGCTTAGAGTTGGGAATGCCATGGCAAATTTGGTTGTTTACCGAAGTACAGATGGACTTTGGGAAGCCATGGTAATTGAGCGGTGCCGGCACGGCGTTTTGTACTTTCGTGATATATTGGTGGCACAGATCGTTGAGATAGTCCGTACTGACGCCTATTTGAATATAGGGCTCAATGTAGATCAGTACATCCGCAGCAAGACGGCCAGCCGTTCTCATTTTTTCAATTTCTTGGTCTGTTTTAATTAAAATTGCCATAATATATATTTTAAATCTCTCGTCCTTATGGCTCGGAACCCAGCGTCGCTGAGTTCTTCAAGAAATGGTCACTGACATCATATCATTTACATCTGTGTTCAGTCGGGTTTTCCTGTAAAGCTTAAAGGTGTTACTGTAACAGACGGAAAAATATAGGTAAACAAGGCGTTTATGTTTTAGTCTGGGGGGTGAGGTGAGGTGGCTTTTGATTGTGGAAAACTCATATATATGGTATAAATCGCGCGGATGCGTTGTAACTGTAAACCGGGTTATGCTCAGGTTGAGGTTATGACTGCGATCAATTTACATAAATTCGCACATACTTCGTCACGTCTACCAGGGTGCTTGTATCGAAACTTTAGGAATGAGGCCGTTGTAAAGTACCCGGATGGGTATTTTAATAAAGGCTTCATTTTTTACGATACAGGTTGGTATGCGGGAAGTATGGAGGACTAACCCTTTAAATAAATCAGGAGTTTTTTGATGACAGCTATTTCTATGCGCCAAATGCTTGAAGCAGGCGTACATTTTGGTCACCAGACCCGTTTCTGGAACCCAAAAATGTCTCCCTATATTTTTGGTGAACGTAATCGTATTCATATTGTTAATTTAGAAAAATCATTGCCTTTATATAATGATGCGTTGAACTTTGTGGGTCGACTGGCTTCGAAAAAAGGTCGCGTATTATTCGTGGGCACCAAGCGAGCTGCGGCAGACGTCGTTAAAAGTGAGGCAGTACGCTGTGATATGCCTTACGTTAACCAGCGTTGGTTAGGGGGGATGCTGACAAACTTCAAAACAATCAAACAATCTATTAAACGTCTCAAAGAATTAGAGGCTATGGCGGATGATGGTCGTTTGGAACGCTTTAATAAAAAAGAAGCATTGGGTTTGAGTCGTGAGATGGCTAAGTTAGAAGCCAGTATTGGTGGTATTAAGGATATGAACTCCTTACCTGATGCCATTTTTATTGTGGATGTTGGACATGAAAAAATTGCGATTCAAGAAGCAAAAAAACTGGGCATTCCGGTGATTGCGATTGTTGATACAAACAACAGCCCTTTAAATGTTGATTATGTTGTTCCAGGAAACGATGATTCAGTGCGAGCAATCAAACTTTATGCGTCAGGTGTTGCTGATGCAATTTTAGAATCGCGTGCGGCTACTGTGACACCTGCGGCTGCGGTAAAATCAGGTGATTTTGTAGAAATTGAAGATGTTGCTGTAACCGAAAAAGTAGAAAAAGTAGAAAAAGTAGAAAAAACGGAACCAAAAAATACAGGTGATACTACCGTTACCGAGGGCACTTAACCTCGGTTCATAATTACACAGTGGACAAAGTAGTTTTTAAATGGGCTTGATTCGCGCTCAACCTTAAAACTGCTTTGTTTATCTTCGATACCTGATAATAATGCAGAAAACCCATAAATAGAACGCGGCGTTCTTTCATTGGGAATCTAGAGTACTTTCGTGCTCTAAGCTGTATGGAACTGACTTAGCTTGAGGTGAAAAAATGGCAATAACGGCGGCGCAAGTTAAAGAGCTGCGTGAACGAACCGGCTCAGGAATGATGGAGTGTAAAAAAGCACTGGTTGAAACTGAGGGAAATATAGAAGCTGCAATTGAAGCGATGCGTAAATCAGGTTTGGCTAAGGCGGATAAAAAGGCGGGTCGCATTGCCGCTGATGGTGTGATTGCTGTGCAATTTACCAGCGATAATGTACGCGGTGTGATGGTTGAAATTAATAGTGAGACTGATTTTGTTGCTAAAGGTGATGATTTTAAACAATTCACTGCCGCTGTAACTCAGCGCATAATCGAGAGTCGTCCCGAAAACCTGGAAGCCTTGCTCGCTATGCCCTATGAAGAGGGTGGCAATGAAACTTTGAATGAAGCGCGTCAGCGCTTGGTTGCGAAAATAGGTGAAAAAATTTCCGTACGGCGCTTTGCTGATTTCAGTGCGACTGAGGGGGTAGTTGGCGGTTACTTGCATGGTTCACGTATTGCCGTGTTGGTTGAGCTTAAAGGTGGGACAGTAGGCTTGGCTAAGGATATTGCTATGCATGTGGCGGCGTCTCAACCTGTTTGTATTGCTGCGGATGAAGTTCCCGAAAAACTGATTAAAAAAGAAAAAGAAATATTCTCCGCGCAAGCCGCAGAGAGTGGTAAGCCCGCAGAAATTATTGAAAAAATGGTTGCGGGCAGAATAAAAAAATATTTAAAAGAAATCACTTTGCTTGATCAGTCTTTTGTTAAGAATCCGGATGTTACCGTAGCGCAATTACTGAAAAACAATAACGCGACAGCCGTTCGTTTTATTCGTTTTGAAGTGGGTGAAGGGATTGAGAAAAAAGAAGAAAATTTTGCCGAAGAAGTCATGTCTCAAGTTCGCGGAGGTTAATGGGTGACAGACTGTACAACGCATAAATTAAAGTACAAACGGATTATGCTGAAACTCAGTGGCGAAGCGCTGATGGGAACAGGGCAGTATGGCATTAGCCCCGAGGTCATGCGGCGTATCGCCCTGGAAATAAAAGAAATGGTGTCTCACGGTGTCGAAGTAGGACTGGTTATCGGCGGTGGTAATATCTTTCGTGGTGCGGGACTCGCGGCAGAGGGCTTGGATCGCGTTACCGGGGATCAAATGGGGATGCTGGCGACCGTTATCAACGCTTTAGCAATGCAAGATGCGTTGGAAAAGCATGGCTTGTTAGCGCGCGTGATGTCGGCTATTAAAATCAATCAAATATGCGAAGATTATGCGCGAAGACGCGCCGTACGTCATTTGGAGAAAGGGCGGGTGGTTGTTTTTGCCGCAGGGACAGGGAATCCTTTTTTTACCACTGATTCTGCAGCGAGTTTGAGAGCGATAGAAATTGGTGCTGATTTATTAATTAAAGCCACTAAAGTTGATGGCGTTTATTCTGCAGACCCCATGAAAAACCCAGATGCAGAACGTTATGCCACTTTAGATTATGATGAGGTATTACATCGAAAACTGGAAGTGATGGATGCCACTGCCATTGTACTATGCCGTGATTACAATATGCCTTTAAGAATTTTGAACGTCAATACTCCAGGTTCGTTGATGCGTGCCGTTGAAGGTCAAGATGAAGGTACTCTTGTTCGATAAAAAAATCAGTAAAAATTCGGTAAGAGGAAGGATCGATGGTCGAAGATATTAAAAAAGATGCCGCGACGAGGATGCAAAAAAGTGTGGAAGCACTACGATCTGAGTTAACTCGAATACGAACAGGTCGGGCACACACTAGTTTGCTTGATCATATTACCGTTAGCTACTATGGATCCGATGTCCCTTTGAGTCAGGTTGCTAATGTCGCCGTTGCTGATTCTCGTATGTTAACGGTGACGCCTTGGGAAAAACCGTTAATAGCGGCCATAGAAAAAGCGATTATGACCTCAAACCTGGGTTTGAATCCAGTAACGTCAGGTACGGTGATCAGAGTTCCTTTACCACCGCTGACTGAAGAGCGTCGCCGCGACATGGTTAAAATCGTACGCCAGGAAGCCGAATCTGGCCGTATTGCCATTCGCAATATTCGCAGAGATGCAAACAATGACTTCAAAACCTTGCTGAAAGACAAAGATATCTCTGAGGATGATGAACGTAAAGCTGAGGATGCTATTCAGAAACTGACGGATCAGTATGTTGCTGAAGTTGATAAAGTGTTGGTTGCTAAAGAAGCGGATTTAATGGAAGTATAAGGTGATTTATCGGATTCAGACTCTGGGTGCACGCAAACTTTTGTGTGTGCATTTCTATAGAGTCTATCATCTTTAACAAAAAATTATCTAAGGTTTCATTCTGCACAGTTGGACTACAGGAATAGTTTACAAGATGCCTCTCAAATCTAAAAAAAATGCTTCAATGCTTGCTGTGCCACAACATGTTGCTATTATTATGGATGGCAATGGTCGCTGGGCAAAAAAAAGATTTTTACCTCGTATTGCTGGACACCGGGCGGGTGTGAGTGCCGTTCGAAAAGTGGTTGAAGCTTGTGCTACACGCAACATTTCAGTATTAACTTTATTTGCATTTAGTAGTGAAAACTGGCGCAGACCCAAAGCAGAAGTAGGCTTGCTGATGGATTTGTTTATCTCGGCTTTAGAAAAAGAGACGCGGGTTTTACATAAAAATAATGTACAACTTCATGTCATTGGGGATCTCAGTGCTTTTTCAGATAAGTTACAAAAAAAAATCACAGAAGCGGAAGATTTAACCAGCAAAAATACCGGGCTGACGCTTAATATTGCAGCAAATTACGGGGGGCGATGGGATATTACTCAAGCCGTACGCAAAGTAGCGCAAGAAATCAATCGAGGGGTTTATACTGTTGAAAAGGTATGCGAAAAAGCTATTGAGCAACATCTGGCTTTTCATGGTATACCCGATCCAGATCTCTTTATTCGAACCGGGGGAGAACAACGTATCAGTAACTTTATGTTATGGCAACTTGCGTATTCCGAATTTTATTTTACTGAATTGAACTGGCCTGATTTTGATGATGTTGCTTTTACCCGTGCGATAGATTCTTTTCAAAATCGTGAACGTCGTTTTGGTCAGACCAGCGAGCAAGTGCAAAGTGCTTAAAGAGCGCGTTATCACGGCTGTTATTCTTGCTCCTATTGTCGTCGGGCTTATTTTTTTGTTGCCTACCGCTTTGCTTGCTGTTTTGCTTGGAGTAATTATTGTCTTGGGTGCAAGAGAATGGGCACGTTTTTTTCAATGGCCCGACGATTTTTCCAAAATATTTATTCTGGCTGTGGCAGGCTTGCTTGTTGTGGGCTACGCTCTGAGTTTTATGAGCATCGTGGTCAATGCTTTGTTGTGGATGGTTTCCATTGCTTGGATCGGTGCTTTTTTCTGGATACTCAGGGTTCGTATTCCTGTTGATAGAGGTGTTGAGACTGTCAATGAGGTTGCATTGTTCCCTATTAAAAAGAATGTTGCGGCTGTGTTGGGGGGAGGTATTCTTATTCCCTGCTTTGTTGCGTTACTTTATTTGCATGGCAATGATCGCTATGGTCCTGGTTTTTTGCTCTTTTGTCTGACTGTGATGTGGGTGGCTGATATAGGAGCCTATTTTTCCGGGAAGCGTTGGGGCAAAACGAAGTTAGCCCCTAGCGTGAGTCCGGGCAAAACTTGGGAAGGGGTTGCCGGTGCGTTAGTGTTGACCGCAATATGGGCTGTATTAGGTGCTTATATGTTGGACTTAGATAAAAATCAATTCGGATATTTTGTTGTGATCTGTGTTGTTACCGCTGGTTTTTCGGTGGTTGGCGACTTATTTGAAAGTCTATTTAAACGGTTGGCCAAGGTGAAAGACTCCGGCCAGCTTTTGCCTGGTCATGGAGGGGTATTAGATCGTATTGATAGTATTACAGCAGGTGCTCCGGTTTTTGTGTTGGGTTTGAATATGATGGTGTAACATGATTGGCATTACTGTATTAGGCGCGACCGGATCGATAGGTATCAGTACACTTGATGTTTTGTCACAACATCAAGATCGTTATCAGGTGCTCGCCTTAACGGCAAATACTCAAGTAGACAAAATGCTGGCGTTGGTACATCAACATCAGCCTAAATATGTTGTTATGGCTGATCCTGATGCAGCAGAAAAGCTTGAATTAAGCTTGCGTAGTGCCGCCCTGTCAGTGGTTATTTTATCGGGTGTTGCTGGTTTGGAACAGGTCTCCGCATTGGATGAGGTGACGGTCGTTATGGCGGCTATCGTAGGGGGCGCCGGTTTGTTGCCGACGCTAGCTGCGGTAAAAGCAGGGAAACGAGTTTTGTTGGCGAACAAAGAAGCATTGGTGATGTCGGGTTCTGTGTTGATGAATGCTGCGCAAGAAAGTGGCGCGGTGTTGTTGCCTGTTGATAGTGAGCATAATGCTATTTTTCAGTGTTTGCCCGAACATTATGCTGATGGCTTAGCGCATGTTGGTGTTAAACGTCTTTTGTTAACCGCTTCCGGTGGCCCGTTGCGAAACTTATCTGCAAGTGAATTGTATGAGGTGACGCCTGATCAAGCTTGCGCGCATCCTAATTGGGTTATGGGGCGTAAAATTTCGGTGGATTCAGCCAGCATGATGAATAAGGGGCTGGAAGTGATTGAAGCATGCTGGTTATTTAATACCAGTGTAGACACGATCAAAGTGGTTATTCACCCGCAAAGTGTGATTCATTCGATGGTTGAGTATGTGGATGGATCCATTTTAGCTCAGCTTGGTAGCCCTGATATGCGTACGCCTATTGCGCACGCACTGGCTTGGCCGGAGCGCATTACAGCGGGTGTAAAGCCATTGAACCTTTTTGATGTGGCGCGACTGGATTTTGAGCCGCCTGATCTGGGTCGATTTCCGTGTTTGCGTTTGGCCTGCGAAGCGGCAAAACAAGGGGGAACCGCGACCACCATTCTTAATGCGGCAAATGAAGTGGCGGTAGCTGCATTTTTGGAAGGAACGATCAGGTTTACGCACCTTCCCAAAATCATAGAGCAAACACTAGAGGCTGTTTCAAGTACTGGGGCACAGACTTTAGCCGAAATCCTGTCTGCTGATGAGCTTGCTCGGCAAGCGGCGACCCGCTATATAACCACTGTAGATTAAGGGATGGGGCATTTACTAAAATATAAAGCTTGCTGGCCTTTTTGTTCGTATTTTTCTTTACAAGCGGTCGCTACCCAGGGCTCATGCTCTGATTTCCATCCATGCAGGCAATTTGAGTTACCTGGCTCGCTATACGCTCAGTATCGTGATGAAAACAACAAGCAACAAATTTACACATTTTGGTGTTTTACAATTACCTCCTTTTTCAAGGGAATATTATGAGTTCTGTTTTGTCATCGATCTTCTTTTTTATCCTTACTTTAGGCATATTAATCACCTTTCATGAATTTGGGCACTATTGGGTGGCGCGTAAGCTTGGGGTCAAAGTGCTGCGTTTTTCCGTAGGATTTGGTTCGCCCATATGGAAAAAAACAGGTAAGGATGCGGATCAGGTTGAGTATGTGATTGCCGCGATTCCATTGGGCGGTTATGTGAAAATGCTAGATGAACGGGAAACTGAAGTGCCTCAAGAGGATTTACATCGATCGTTTAATCGGCAATCCTTGGCGACAAGAACAGCCATAGTCGCGGCTGGCCCTATTTTTAACTTTCTTCTGGCTATTGTTGTTTACTGGTTTGTGTTTATGCTTGGAGTGAATGGTTTAAAGCCCATTGTAGGGGGCGTGGCTGTCGATTCTATTGCAGAGCGCGGGGGCTTTCAAAAAGAAGATGAAATATTAAAAGTGGGCGATCGTGATGTTGAGGCGTGGGGAGACGCTATTTTAGCTATATTGGACGAGGCTTTGAATCAACAATTTACGAGTATTCAAGTGAAAACGCTAGAGGGTGCCATTGTTGATCGTAAGCTTGAGTTGACGGGGTTGACAGCACAATTGGAGCAATCGGATGTCCTCAGTTTTACGGGGTTGAGCGTGTATCGACCCAAAATTCCTCCAGAAATTGGACAGATTGAAAGCGGAGCACCAGCGTATAAAGCGGGAATGGAAAGGGGGGATCTTGTGCTGAGTGCGGATGGTGAGACTATTTCTGATTGGGGAGCCTGGGTTGACTATGTCAGGGCAAAACCGGATGAAATGATTGTTGTTGACGTTGACAGAGATGGGGTTGTGCTGACGCTTAACTTAACGCCAGAATTGTTTTCAGGGAAAGAAGGGGAGTATGGTCGCATTGGTGCAGGTGTGACACTGCCGCCAAAAGAAGAAGGCAATGCGTATGTAATAAACCAACAATATGGTCCGATTGATGCGATGCAACAGGCTTTAGGTAAAACATGGGATGTGAGCGTATTAACGTTACGTATGCTTTATAATATGGTGTTTGGTGACATTTCAGTCAAAAATCTTAGTGGCCCAATTAGTATCGCTCAATATGCCGGTGGGTCTGCCAGCATTGGGCTGATTCCCTTTTTAATGTTTTTGGCGGTGGTGAGTATCAGCCTCGGAGTATTAAACTTATTACCTGTGCCAATGCTTGATGGTGGCCATTTAATGTATTACTTTGTCGAGCTTGTTAAAGGGAGTCCGGTCTCTGAACAAACCGAAATGTTGGGGCAGCGCATTGGTATAATGTTGCTCGTGGTGCTTATGGTGTTTGCGTTTTATAACGACTTGTCACGAGTGTTTGGTTAGGACTGTCATCGTGTAACGACTCAGCGAGTTGTAAAGATTGCGATACCGGCTTAAATTGCTTCTGAAACTCATCAGTTTAAAGTGAAAAATGTGAATTTACATAGGTAAATAATCATTTTTTAATGCAGAAAGGACAGGTTTCAGGAGGTGATCTAAGTGGTTGCTTCATCTTTTTCTTGGTTAATGGCTCGTTAGCGAAATAATTATTTAACACAATATGATAAAAAGTTTTCAAAAAACACTTCTTGCTCTATTCATTGTGTTTGTAGCCAGCAGCCATGCCTGGGCTTTTGTACCGTTTAAAGTTGAAGATATCAGACTTGAAGGGTTGCAGCGTATATCCATCGGTACAGTATTAAATTATTTACCGTTACAAGTCGGTGAAGTTATGGATGAAGAGCGTTCGGTTGATGCTATTGGTGCACTCTATGATACCGGCTTTTTCGAGGATATCATTTTATCTCATGACGAAGGGTTGCTTATTGTTCACGTTGTTGAACGTTCTGCGATAGCTGAAATTAATATTTCCGGCAATGAAGATATCGACTCTGAACAACTTACAGAAGGTCTAGAGGAAATAGGCTTGGCAAAAGGGCGAACTTTCAACCCTTCTTTGTTAGATCAAGTGGAGCAAGAATTGCAACGGCAGTATTTCAGTAGAGGGAAATATGGCGTAAATATAGACTCTTCCGTTGAAAATCTGCCGAGAAACCGAGTCGCCATCAATATTGAAATTTTTGAGGGAGATATCGCAGAAATTTCTCAAATCACTCTTATTGGTAATGAGGCGTTTAGTAAAAAAACCTTACTTAAACAATTTCAGCTAGAGACACGCAATGACTTTTCATTTTTTGGTGGTAACGATCAATATTCCAAACAAAAATTATCGGGTGATCTGGAAGCGTTAAAATCATTTTATCTTGATCGTGGTTATATCAATTTTTCAGTGATTTCTACTCAGGTATCGATTACTCCAGATAAACGTAGTGTCTATATCACGATTAATATTAAAGAAGGTGAAAAATATACGGTTAAAGACGTTAAGATTGCCGGTGATTTGGCTATTGGCAAAGAAGAATTAAAAAGCTTGATTTCTGTTTTACCGGGAGAGGTATTTTCACGACGTAAAATAACCGAAAGTAGCAGCCGGTTAAGCGGTCGTTTAGGTCAAGATGGCTATGCGTTCGCCAATATAAATCCTGTTCCTGATGTGGACTCTGAGAAACAGGAAGTGGCATTAACTTTTTTTATTGATCCTGGAAAGCGTATTTACGTACGACGCATTAATATTGCGGGCAATACTCGCACCAAAGATATAGTGCTGCGTCGAGAATTCAGGCAAATGGAAGGAGGGTGGATAGGAACCGATAAAATTAACCGGACACGGGAGCGGTTACAGAGGTTGGGGTTTTTTGAAGATGTAAATGTTGAAACGCCATCCGTGCCGGGTGTAGAAGATCAAATCGATGTTAATGTGAGTGTAACAGAACGCTCAACGGGAACAGTACAAGCTGGTATGGGGTATTCTGAGTCTCAAGGTGTGCTTTTTACTGCCAATATCAGCCATCAAAACTTTTTTGGTACGGGCAAACGAGTCAGTGCTGAGGTGAATACCAGCCAGATTAATACGGTATATAGCTTTTCCTATAATAACCCCTACTATACTTTGGATGGCGTGAGTCGAGGTTTTCGGGGTTTTTATAGAAAAACAGATCGAAGTGCACGCAATACGGCGAGTTATACTGCGGATACCTATGGTGTTGGCGTTGATTACGGTATTCCTCTTGGAGAGTTTAATCGTTTGACTTTTGGCGTGGGTGTAGAGAGAACTAAAATTAATACAATACCAAATGTAACGCCGGATCCTTACACCGATTTTCTAGAGGAAAACTCGGACGAATTTAATATATATCAACTGGAGATGGGCTGGTCATATGATTCTCGTGATCGTGCGATTTTTCCAACCAGAGGGGTCGTCTATGGTGTCAGTGGTGAAATAGCCGTGCCGGGAAGCGGTTTGGAGTACTATAAAACTACGGTAAGAGCGCGGCGTTATCAACCTGTTTTCGGGCCGTTTACTTTTTTAGCACGAGGGCAAATTGGCTGGGGTGACGGCTATGGAAGGACATCAGGGTTGCCTTTTTTCAAGAGTTATTTTGCGGGTGGTGTACGGAGTGTTCGTGGGTTCAGAGCGAACACCCTGGGGCCTCAATTCGGAGACTTTTCTATTGGTGGCGCGTTAAAAGGTGTGGTTAATTTGGAAATGTTATTTCCGATGCCTTTTGCTGAGGCTAGTAATACCGTAAGAATGGGCTTGTTTGTTGACTCGGGGAATGTTTATGAAAATGAAGCCAACTTTGAGTTATCCGATTTTCGAGCATCAACAGGACTCTCTATGACGTGGTTATCTCCTATAGGGCCTATGGTCTTTAGCGTGGCTAAACCACTCAGAAAACAAGAGGGTGATGATACTGAGTCGTTCCAGTTTTCTTTGGGTGCGCCCTTATAATGTATTAAGGAAGGGTAAGCCCCCTCCGGCTTTGCCAGGGAGACATTAGACTGTTTTTTAGGCGCGCGCGGAGAAAAAACAAACTAAATTACTCTGGATTTTTATTCGTAGAGCAGTATAAAAACAGGCTTATAGTGTGCTATCCCCCTGTTTTTGTAACGCAGCATAAGGACAAAAAGGCACGCAAAATGGTATATTCTTTGACAGAAATCACCTAATATAGTGTCAACGTATGGTGATTGTTTAAATTGTAGTTGTCGATGTGATTGTGGAGAAAACAATTTTGAAGCTAAAAAAATGGCTTGTTATATCAGGAAGCTTACTGTTGTTGTGGACAAGTTTTGCAGTGGGTGCCGATCTCAAATTGGGTTATGTCAATGCCGCAAGGTTATTGGAGCAGGCGCCTCAAGCTGGAACGGCAACACAACAGCTGAAAAAAGAATTCGCACCTAGAGAAGAATCGATTATTGCATTACAGACTGAAGTGGACGATCTTGAAAAAGAAATGCGGCGTAATGCGGATGTGATGACGGAATCGAGACACCGCAAGTTAGAGAGAGAAATTGTAGCAAATAAGCGCGATTTACGGCGAATTCAAGATGAATTTCGTGAAGACCTTAATTTTCGCCGCAACGAAGAAATTGCTAAATTGCAACAATTAGTAAAAGAAATAATTGAAGCTGTGGGCAAAGATGAAGGGTATGACTTGATCCTGTTTGAGGGTATTGCCTTTGCTAATCAGCGTATCGATCTGACTGATAAAATTTTGGAGCGTTTGCAAGCTGAAATGAAGGATGGTTGATGTTTGTTCAATTCTGCGGTTGATAACGTACATGACGTGAAGACTTTAGCTGAGCTGGCCCAGCATGTAGACGGGAGAGTTGAAGGAAATGCGGAGTTGCGCATTTCTTCAGTGGCAACATTGGAAGATGCCCGGAAAGGTGCCATCACTTTTGTTGCAAGTTCACGGTACTGTCAATTTTTGCCCAATACGCTAGCGAGTGCCGTGATCTTAGGGGAGACAGAGGTTGAACTATGTCCCGTCAGTGCTATTGTTGTAGATAATCCCTATTTAGCTTATGCAAAAATTGCAAGCTTGCTTTATCCTTGTCTTCATCCTGGTGGTTTTATTCATTCTACGGCTGTTATTGCCGCTTCGGCGAACATCTCTGATAGCGCATTTATTGCCCAAAATGTAGTGATAGGTGAGCAGGTTGAGATTGCGGCAGGGGTGGCTATTGGGCCGGGAAGCGTTATTTCTGACCATTGCAATATCGGAAAAAATACATCGCTGCTTGCTAATGTTACGCTATGCACAGGGGTCACTTTGGGTGAGCGGGTACTTGTTCATCCTGGTGCGGTGATTGGTGCCGATGGTTTTGGAATCGCTAACGACAATGGTACGTGGATTAAAATCCCTCAGTTAGGCAGTGTACGTATAGGTAATGATGTAGAAGTTGGTGCAAATACCACGATAGATCGTGGTGCGCTTAACGATACAATTATAGAGGAGGGCGTCAAGCTGGATAATCTCATCCAGATTGCTCACAATGTGGAAATAGGTGCGCACACCGTTGTTGCTGCCAGTGTTGGTATTGCCGGTAGCACTAAAATAGGTCGTCATTGTGCTTTTGGTGGCATGGTCGGCATTGCAGGACATATTGAAATTGTGGATAACGTGCAAGTCACAGGGATGTCAATGGTGACTAAATCTATTGCTAAAGCGGGAGTCTATTCTTCCGGCATACCCTTGCAGGGTAATCTTGAGTGGCGAAAAACAGCCGTCCTGCTTAAACAGCTCAACCACATGCAACAGCGGATAAAACAGCTAGAAAAGCAGGCTAAAGGAACATAATTTGATTTCTATGGATATCCAAGAAGTGCTTGATCACCTTCCTCATCGTTATCCCTTTTTGCTGATTGACAGGGTGATTGAAGTGGTTCCTGGTCAGTTGTTACGTGGGTACAAAAATGTATCCATCAATGAACCTTTTTTCCCGGGTCATTTTCCAACACAACCGGTGATGCCGGGGGTACTGATTCTGGAAGCTTTGGCACAAGCTGCGGGTGTGCTTGCATTTAAAACAGTGGGTCGTCAGCCTACTGATACTTCATTATTTTACTTGGCGGGTGTTGATGGTGTTCGTTTTAAACGTCCGGTTGTTCCCGGTGATCAGCTCATGCTGGAGGTTAAAGTGTTACGTAAGTCTCGTGGTTTTTGGAAGTTTTCTGGTGAAGCTTCTGTTAATGGAGAATTTGTTGCCGGTGGCCAGATTATTTGTGCTGAAGGGGAAGCGTAGCGTTGATCGATGAACGTGCCGTTATTGATCCGTCAGCGCAAATTGACGTGGGTGTTACGATTGGTCCTTATGCGGTCATCGGGTCGGATGTTGAAATCGCCGCTGGAACATGGGTTGGGCCTCATGCGGTAATAAAGGGCCCAACCCGCATTGGTCGAGATAATAAGATATACCAGTTTGTATCTTTGGGAGAGGCGCCACAAGATAAAAAATATGCAGGTGAACCTACCCGGCTCGAAATTGGTGAACGCAATGTTATTCGGGAATATTGTACCTTTAATCGAGGTACAGTCCAGGATGTGGGGGTGACTCGCATGGGTGATGACAATTGGATTATGGCCTATGTGCATATTGCGCATGATTGCCAAATTGGCAGCCATACTGTTTTTGCTAATAATGCATCGCTGGCTGGGCATTGTATTATTGAAGACCATGTTATTTTAGGTGGGTTTACACTGGTTCACCAATTTTGTCGGTTAGGTATGCACTGTTTTACTGCATTTAGTAGTGGCGTTGCAAAAGATATCCCTCCATACATTATGGTTTCAGGTCATTCAGCAAAACCTCATGGCTTAAATGTCGAGGGATTAAAACGAAGAGGCACTGCGCCTGATGTAATACAAAGTTTGAAAAAAGCATATAAGCTCATTTATCGTTCTAATTTAACCAGAGCGAATGCCATTGAAGCCTTGGCCTCCTTGTCTGAAGAGTATAGTGAGGTGCAACGGATGCGCGATTTTCTGCAAGAAAGCCAAAGAGGCATTATTCGTTGAGTGGTGATTAGCGTGCGTATCGGCATCGTTGCAGGGGAAGTTTCGGGTGATCTGCTGGGTCGTGGCCTAATCGATGCGATTAAAGAGCGGCACCCAGACGTTATTATTGAAGGCATCGGTGGGCCATTAATGAAGCAAGCCGGCTGTCACTCGCTCTTTCCTATGGAGCGCTTGTCAGTGATGGGTGTGGTTGAAGTCTTAGGTCGATTACGTGAGTTGTTTGCTATTCGTGCTTCTTTAGTTGATCATTTTACTCGAAACCCACCAGATTTTTTTATTGGTATCGATGCGCCGGACTTTAATATTGGTCTGGAGTATAAGCTCAAGCAATTAGGTATCCCTACTATCCATTATGTCAGCCCCTCTGTTTGGGCCTGGCGACGTCATCGAGTGCATAAAATTGCCCGCTCGGTAGATTTAATGCTGACTCTGTTTCCCTTCGAAGCGCAATTTTATAAAGAAAGTGGTGTGCCCGTTGCTTTTGTTGGGCATCCGTTAGCCGACCAAATTGCACAGACGCCGGACCAGTTTGCAGCGAGAAAAGTCCTTTTGTTACCGCAAGAGGGGCGTATCATCGCCTTACTGCCGGGTAGTCGAAGTGGGGAAGTTAATCGTCTGGCTAAACCATTTTTAGAGGCGGCTCAGCTTTGTTTGCAACAACAGCCTGATCTGCATTTTGTTGTACCTCTAGTCTCGACTAAAATAAAAAATATTTTTGAGCGCATTGTTAAAGAAGGCGGGTATAGCCATTTGCCACTCATTTTGTATGAAGGCAATGCCAGGCAAGTTATGTTGGCTGCTGATGCGATTTTGCTTGCCTCAGGTACAGCAACTCTAGAGGCGATGTTGCTTAAAAAACCCATGGTGGTTGCTTATAGAGTCGCGACGATCACGTACTGGATCGTGCGCTTTCTGGTTAAAATCCCCTATTTTTCCTTGCCTAATTTATTGGCTAATAAACCTTTGGTGGAAGAATTTTTTCAGGAAGCGGTTACCGCTCAGAAGCTTTCTTCCGCGTTGTTGAGAAGTTTAGATTCCGAACGGTCATCGGTGAAAGAAATGAAGCATGTTTTTGCAGAAATTCATAAAGATTTGCGTCAAAATGCCAGCCAACGTGCTGCTGAAGCAGTGTTGTCCTTGAGCCAGAAAAGACAAGGTAAGGAAGCTCAGTAAGCGGAAATAGTTGCTTCGACGGAGGATCTGAAAACCTATATTTTTAGCTAAGAGGCAATTGCAATTGCAGCGAATATCCAAAATTAACGATAACGGCTCAGGCTGTTCCTGGAAGCCATCATCAGTTCAAAG
>JAADHS010000196.1 GCA_013151745.1 Gammaproteobacteria bacterium
ATGGCAGGCAGCTGCAACAGATTTACCAAATCATCACCTCAAAAAATCCTCTGCAATTAGATTTTGAATTTGCATTATGGACTCGTTCAATTAAATTTAACTCAGGAGAATACGTGGGCAAATAAACAAGTCTTAATCTTGAACTTTGTTCAACGACATCTTTCACCTCTTCAGAATAATGATATTTGGCATTATCCAAAATAACTATGATTTCTTTTGAATCGAAATACTTCTGATCCAATATTTCTAGCAGCTGTACGGTTGAGTTTCTATTTATCGTTTCCGATTCTATCAACGTCATTTCCATCGTCTCGATATTAATCGCACCATGCAAATTCAACCTCTGACGTCCACTATTCGTTTTTAGCTTTCGTAGTTCTCCTTTTTTTATCCAACCATAACCCGCCATTGTGTTATGTTCAGGATGAACCGCGTCGATAAAAAGAACTTCAACGTTAACTATCCTTGACTTCCATGAATTCTTCATAATATTGGACAAAATCTTCTTGCGCTTCTCGATCAGGGTTACCCGGTACTAACTTTGGCTTTTTGTAGGTGTAACCTTCACGATGCAACAAATCTCTCATGCCACTCACAGAGTAGCTTACATTAAAATTGTCGAATACAAATTCAATGATCGCGCCAGCAGTGAGATAAATGTTATCGTCTAACTCTAAGCGAAGAAATTTTAGTTGCTTGTCATCAAGGTTAACTTGACGTCCAGAATAGTTAGTCTGTAGGAGTTCTTCTATTCCTCCTTGTTGATATTTATCAACGTAAGAGCGCAATGTCTCGTCATCAATTAACAAAGAATTAACAAAGCTTTTTTGACATTTTTTAACGTCTTTTAGCAGGTTTTTAGTGGTAAAGAGATGTCTACATTTGCCCCGTCAGGGCTCGCTTGCGAGGTTTTAGCCGGGTGGGGAATTTAACATCAGTTTGGCTCATATGTGTTAGCAATTTAGTATTAATTTAATGTGTCCTGTTTAGGTTGACCAGTACATGTGGATCAGGTCTACGAATTTGTATTTTTCATTGTAACGTTGGGCATAGAGCCCAGGTTACAATGAAAAATATGGATAAAATAAAAATCAGATGCGCTTCAGTGTATTTCCTGAAGCTCACTCATTGTGATCAGAACCACTATTGGAGTCGCGGTCATCTCGGTCGGAGTCACGATCATCACGGTCAGAGTCTCGGTCATCACGGTCAGAGTCTCGGTCATCTCGGTCAGAGTCGCGATCATCGTGGTCGGAGTTACGATCATTACGGTCAGAGTCTCGGTCATCACGGTCGGAGTCTCGATCATCTCGGTCGGAATCTGATTGGAAGGGCAGGGCACAGCCATTTTCGATTTCAATGGTATTAACCATAAATATATTTTGTGCTATGGCACCTTTTACTTCTATGATTGCGCCATCAACCAAGCAGGATGATGAGCCATGTTCAAACCAGGCTTGACTCAAATCAAGAAAAACTTTTTCTCCGACGACAATAAGTTGAGTATTTTCTACGTTAGTTGTCATGATGGAAGTCTCGCTACCATTTACAGTATAACGTCCTTCTATTTCAATATAGGAATCATCAAATTCGCTTGAGTTACGATTGCTCTCTAGTGCACCTTCAATGCTTACTTTTGATGCGGTGAAAGTGGTGCCATCCCATAAACCATATATTTCGACATATTGCCCGGCTGATAGCATGCTTAAGCTCCCTCTATGAAAAAAAGCATTGCTTAGGTTAGCAATTTGTAAGATATCTCCGGCGGGCATAAAATCAGCTTCTTTTATATCTAGCTCGAGTAGAGAACCATCGAAAAATTTGACGATACCTTCTACACTACTTCGCTTTCCTGATAAGGTGTCGTTATCACTGTCAACCCTGACATAGCGAGCATATACTCTCTGGTTTTGTGTGTCATAATTCCCCCTGATTTTTACTTTTTGCCCGATTTGTAATAGGGAGGTATCCATTGTATTAAGTGTTGAATCGTCTTTAGTTACAATGCCGTTTTTATGTAGTTTAACGACCAGTTCCGTCTTACCTTCTTCAAGGTTAATGCGAAAACTGTCCGTAGAATCAATTTTCGTCACAATGCCCTTGATCTCGGCTTTAATATGTTCAAGTTGATTAATATCTTTTTGTTTAACTACAGCTGTAACCAGATTAGTGGATGGGTCATAGGTAAATTGGCTTAGATCAAAATCTATTAACAAACTAGATGCTTGGGTTGAATCAATATTGATACGACCAGGTAGAGAGAGTGATACACGAAGCTTGTCCGGAGAGAACCCTGCTACGGTCGTGGTACCATCACTTTTTATGAGTGTGATTTGATTGTCTACATCAACTTCTATATCACTATATTCCCCTAACGATATATTTTTGAGGTTGAGTAGTGACCCAATGCCAAAAAGCTGCCTCAGATTAAAAGTATTTCCTTGCTTGTTTTCATATAGTTTTATTTTTTCTCCTGATCCATTTTTTGCAGTGACTTCAAATAGGGTTACCCATACTTCAGAATATTCAGCTGAAAGATTATCCGTAACGAGAATCGAAAGTGGCGCTGTTTTTTGAGTAGACGGTGTATTTTGCTTAGTTGGCAATGTATCGTTATTGTTATCGCCTCCTCCACACGAGACTAAAGCTGCAATAATAGGTATTAAAGTAAAGTGTTTAAGTTTCATAGTGGTGCCCTCGTTTATGTTATTCCATTAATATGATATTTAAAATCATATTGAGACAATGAGAGGATAGGATAAAAATATTAAATAAAGCTGAAAATAATAAATTAATAAGGTCTAATCTAAAGATGCCCTAACACAACACCTGGCCCATATTGGCAAAACACTAGAAATTATAGTTCGCTTTAGCGCCAATAAAGTAGGAGCGCTTGCCTTCCTGGTCTGCAAAGGCAGACCCAGCACGGAACATGGAGCCGACAAACTCCAGTTCTATTTTTTTCCATTCTTCAAGCCCTACGACAATATCAATTGCATCGCCAATATGGGTTTGCTGTCCGTTGGGTCGAATACGCAAACGGCTGCTTAATCTTTTGCTTGCTACCAACTGATCATAGCGATGATAAAGAATTTCTATTGAGCTGGAATAGAGTAGTGGGTAACCCATACTGGCGGTGCTGATCCGTAAATTGGAAAGCTCAGGTCTGAGTAATTCTCCATAATAGCGGAAACTGTCGACTCCATTAAACTTGCCATTATTATCATTAATACCCGTCTGTCTAAAGGCGCGATCGAGATTATCATCAGGGTTACGATCACCTGAGCCTTGAGCCAGCCCCAGCGTGAACGAGGGACGCCCTGCTAACTTGCTTTTCAATGTCAAGCCGACATCAAAAGCGGTTCCTCTGATAGATTGTTCGGTGATCTCCATCACTTCAATTTGCTCGTTATTGATATCATCAAAATCCAGCAACGTTTCTTGCCCTCTCACGACCGCAAAATCAGCCCAATAACGAATTTTCCCCAAATCTTTTATTTTGTCTTTACCACTGGCGCGAATGCCGTACCAATTTATTTGGGCATCGGATACATCTTCTTTATCAGCAGGCAACACGTTTTCAATTGCAGGCGTTGATGATTGATCATTATGATTCAGGGCAAAAAGTTCTAGTTTATGTCCTTTGATGTATTCCCATTCCACACGTCCTAATATACGCTTAATGTCATTTTTATCTTCAGAAAGAGGTTGGTTGCTGGCTCTTCCGCCCAGCTCTTCGGTAAAACCCAGTTCATAACTGAGTTTTGGTGAAGTATAATAGATTCGTATTCCATCAAGATCTTCATCCCACCACCATTCGCGTTTTTCAGCAAAATTCTGGCGGCCAATACGCAGTCCTATACTCGCTTCGTTGTTGAGCGGTTGATTGAAATCTATCCAGCTTTCACCCCGTTCCAGACTCTCCATATGACTACGTCGATCGGCTCTGTGATCCGCAGTCGAGGTGAGCTTGGTTTCGACCAAAGCCTTGACCTTTTTGCTGATATCATATTTGAACTCCAGTTCCAGTTTTTGCCGATACGATTCCCGGTCATTATCAATCTCGCTCAGGGCATAATTACGTCGTTGTGCTGCGCGTAGCTCATACTCGCCACCAACGGTCAGCTTACGCCCGAAAATCTGAGCAGTAAATTGATCGTCCGGGCGTTTATCATCGAGATTACTGACTATTTTTTTGCGGGTCTTGCGGGGGGGTATATTTTTTTCAGGCTTTTGAGCCACTATGGTCTCCGCTTTTTTTGCATGAGTGGCAATGCCAGCCTCTTCAGTCTTTATCTTGTTAACTTTGTTGCTTGTTATCAGCGAAGTATCGGCTAATTGCTGCATTGCCTCAACCTGACGAATAATAACAGGGTCGGTATTTTCAAACAGGGTGTTTTGATCATCAGAAAAAAAATAATCTGGCGCGCCAAATGTTGTAATAGGGATACAGCATATCGCTGTGAAAATTAAGTTCACCGTCATGACTATGATTTCATCTGATCAAGAGAGAGTTCGAGTAATACCGGAGAAAGGTGCGAGCGATCCGTCAGTCGTTGACTGATCGCAATATGTCGAGCCAGGCTGAGCAAGCGATACTTTTCTATTGCCTCAGCAGCATCCTGATGCCCTTTAGACAGTTGTAGATAATGTTGTATCAGCGTATCGGTTACTGATTGGTAGGCCAACAAATCCCCTTTTTCTCTTAATGCCTGCTCCTGAATATGCGCAACAAAATTACCAATATCCAGGCAGGGATCTCCCATGCAAAATAAATCCAGATCCAGCAAGTAGAGTCGATCTTTGTCAACAATAACCTGATCAGGATAAAAGTCCCGATGAATGCAGCGGTAAGGGCGAATGAATAACGAGCTGACATACGGACTCAAGTGTTCACATAACTCACGAATTCCCATTTTCAATTGAGGACATTGTTCGGCAACGGTAGCAAGCTGTTTTTTTAAAATGTCCAGTTCCTGTACCACGCTATGTGACTTTTCAACCACAATACCGCTGTTATGCAGGCTATGGCTCATTTGCGCGATACGTTGTGCGAGAGTCTGCCCCTGTTCCGCATTATTATTCAGTAGTTGAGTGAATTGATCGCCGGGTACATGCTGTTGTAACCACATCTGGCACTCGGGAATCATGCATAGCGGTTGAGGCACTTGCCAGCCCGCCTCCGTCATAAGTGTGTCTCGTTGATCATAGAGTTGTTGATTGATGCGGTAAATCGAGCGATGCAGACCTTTGGCACGAATTTTCCCCAGCAAAGTCAATCTGCCTCTGTCTGTCAATAGACAATATTCGACTAATAACCGTTTGCCCGGTTTATAGCGAAGTACCCGAATACTGTCTATTTTGAGCACGTCATAGTCAGACAGATACCGCTTGAACCCACGTTGACTCTGTTCCGGGTTGATGGCCTGTTCTAGTAATGATTTGAGTGGCGCATCCCCGTTGAGCGTGAAAGGGTTTTGGATGATCGTTGGCGTTGTGTGAAGAGAAGAGACCCCGGTCATTTTCCGATACGCCGCTTCATTGTTTTTTTGCAGGCGTAGCTCAATACGTCCCAGCAGCATTTCTGTTTGCTGAATCCAGTTGCTTTCGCAGTTGCGGAAAGGGTGATGAATTAATTGAAACAAGTGCAAAGCAATCAAACTTTCCAGATGATGAGGTTCCAGAGATTGTTCAGCATATTGCTGATAAGCTTCGACAAAAACCTGTTCGTAATGACTCGCCTGTTGCGCAGTTAGACGCCCACGAACCACATCCCATTCCAGGTGAGCAACAAAGGTCGCCAGATCTCGGCCCGGGTGTGCCAAACAAATATCATCCAGATCCAGCCAATAAAGTTTATCTTTTTGACAAAGAATTTGTTTGGCATAGAAATCACCGTGACAGCGTACCGTCTTGCCTGGAATCTGTTGCAACTGTACTTGTAAGCACTCTCCCAAAAACTGCGCTTTTTCCTGAAAATACGGGATAAGGTGTGCCAGTCCTTGCAAAATTTCGGACAGGTTGTTTTTTCGCGTTTCAGCAATTTGTTGCCATGTTCCCTGATGAAAATCGACTAACTGATGCGCCAGTTTTTTCAATAATGCCACATCAAAACGAGCTGTTTGCCAATGCTCTGATAACAGTGTTCCCTCACGCCATTGGAAAATAAGAATATGATACTTTTTATGATGTCCAATCAGGGGAGAAAAGCGTTTAATGCCCAGTGCATCCAACTGTTTCAGGTGCGCCAGAGTTTGTTCATAGGCGCGCGGTCGGTATGCCTTCAAAACGGATTTTTTACCCTCAGAGGTCATCAGACAGGCAACATAACGTCGCTCCGGCTTGTATTGCAAAGTGTGGATATCAGCGTGTCGAAATGCTTTGTTTCCCGAACTATTAGAGAGCACGCTCTTGAGTAATGAATATCGCTTTTTGTTATTTTGCAAACGCTGGATTGAGCGTAAACGGGCATCATTGGGAAATAGATAGACTTCCATATGGTGCTGGGGAAGCAGGATATGCCCGATATTAGCGATAATCGGTATCATGTTCTTTTTTTTACTGTTTGCCAGTTTTGAGTGACGGGGACTATAAGATTTCGCGTAAATATCGTAACTGCAATCCTGCGTGACCATACGATAACGAACCAACAA
>JAADHS010000272.1 GCA_013151745.1 Gammaproteobacteria bacterium
CTTTGTAATTGGCGCCGAAAGACAGGCTTTGCCACATCGAAACAGATTCGGGATCGGAGACTTTTTTTCGGTAGTCTTTTCTATTTTTACTGTCTGCAAGTTGTCCGGCCCAGTCGGTAAATCCACCCATAAATTCGCGATAATTATGTGTGTAACAGGCGGAGAAGTCAAAATGTCCGTCTGCTGAAATGGCCCCGACGGGACAGGCTGCCACGCAGAGTTTGCATTCTAAACAAGGATTATAGTCGAGGGACCGGTCGTAGTGGCTGATTTCTGCATTAGTGATGATCGTCCCGAGTAAAATAAAATTACCAAATTTGGGATGAATAATATTGCGATGAATGCCGACAGCCCCAAGTCCTGCGGCAACAGCGACAGGTTTGTGCGAGACCACCCACAGTTTTCCCGGCCAGTTTTCCATCTCCATTGGAAAACCCATGGCGGGATTGATGGCACCAATGCCTTTGTCTTCGAGTGCCGAAACAATTGAGCGTCCGACTCCGTCTATTTGCTCTCCGGTGTGATGAAACTCCAAATTGGCGATAGAACGGGCCGGGCTGCGTATGGGTTCACGGTTCATACGACAGACAAAGCTAATGAGCGTTTTCGCTTTGGGAAATACGGCTAAGATGTCGTCTCGCTGATCAGCAAGTTCGGGACGATCCAACTCAACAAAACCGACATCATCAGCACCCGCTTTCAAACAGAGCTGTTTGAGCATTGCCGCATCTAAAATATTTTTTTCTGAACTGGATGTTCTTGTTTTGTTCTTTGTGGGCACTGGAGTAGATGAATTCATTTTATTTGTCCTTTCTATTTTTAATAGTGTAATTACACCTAAAAGCATAAAAAATATGGATTATTTTGTGATCGCGATGGTTTCATTTAGCATAAACAATAATTTTTTGAGTTTGGCTTCGCCCAGTTTGTCGATGATTTCAGTTTGTGTCCTTTCCCAAAGGGGTTTTGCTGCTTTGAAGGTTTTGTGTCCTTTTTTTGTGAGACGGAGTTCGCGTGTTCTTTGGTCGGCTCCCGGGATGATTTGAAGCAAGTCCTGCTTCTCAAGTGGTTTGAGATTACGGGTGAGTGTCGTGCGATCCATCATTAAAAAGTCGGCGAGATGTGAAATCGTAACAGAGTGTGCTTCAGAGACGGCGGCTAGAATTGTAAATTGTGTGCCGCGCAAACCTAAGGACTTCATGCTGTGGTCGTAATATTGTGTGATCACACGCGTGGCTTTTCTCAAATTAAAACAGGTGCAACTGGACATGTGTTTTAAGTCAATCTGAGGTTTTTTTTGAGGCATAATAGGTGAGTATACACCTATTATGCCTGATATTATACATTTTCGTAAATTAAAATTCTTCCTGCCATGGGAAGAATCCAGTGGAAATGTCATGATGTTTCCCCACTCACTGTCGAAGACTACAATAGCTTGTTCCGTTACTTTCTTGCCCGCTTCCGTCGAAAAACGAAATGTTAAAGCAAAAGCGAATCCATGTTAAGGTATTCCATCTTTCTCTTGATGGCTAAATAGAACGGCGAACTTAAATATATCTTAAATTAACAATGCCTCAACAATTACGTTTAAAGATTCAGAAAATCAAACTCATAATCTTCATACATTAAAGGGGTGTTATCATGAATAAATCATTACAGGGCTTACGGATAATTATTTTTGCTGGATTTGTTGCAATAGGGAGCGGTGCCGCGCACGCCGCTGATCCGGTCATTTTCTTCTCTGACTTAATATCGGCCCCCAAAACTGGCTGGAATTCAACAGAACCTAATCAAGGTGCGATCGTCACAATTTGGGGGCGTAACTTCGGAAACACAAGAGCCAGCAGTTATATTACTGTAAATGGTATCAACCTAAGCACTGACTCAGATTATAAAGACGATTGGGCAAAAACCAACAATCCGGTGCCATTTTTACAAACCATCACTTTTCAATTAAATAGCAGCATGGCTGACGGTAACGGAACCATTTCCGTTACCGTCAATGAGAAAACATCCAATACCATTCCATTTCGTGTTAACACCATTGGTTCAATTTATTTCATAAACCCAAGTGCCTCAGGTGGGTCCGGCACTTTATCCGACCCGTGGTCAGATTTAAGTGATTTTATCGACACAATGAAGCCAGGTGACATCGGTTATTTCAGAGAAGGGACTTATGATCAGATTTACAATGGCGGTAAATCGAATATTTGGGTACGTAAATCAGAAACGTGGGGGACGGCTCAAGATCCGATTGGATTTATAGGCTACCCCAATGAAGTCGCCATGTTTGACTCCTGGGCAAATGGACATGAGTCAAACTTCAATAAAAGCGTCATAGTTGAGGCTTATTATATGACTGTTGCAAAATTGGCCACTAGAGCCTTCTCACGCGGTATTCAGGTTGGCCGCTACGGCAGGATTATCGGGAATGATGCCATTGGCGTGCAGAAACTAATAGGAGGAGCTGGAATTATTCATACCGGCTCTGATGGCGTAAAAATATTAGGCAATTCAGTGCATGGTGGGCGCTCTAAAAACCGGCTTGACCATTCTATCTATATTGATGGCTGCCAGGACTTAGCCGCCAATGAAATTGCTTACAATTACTCCTATGACAACCTGATTGATCGCGGGCCACACTTAGTCGATAACCATCAACAGAATAGATGTCCTTCAGATGTTTACCAGAAATCAAACCACTGGCATAACAATCTTATATCGTGCGAAGCACAACCAAGCCGGGGTATTGGCATATACGATCTTTCATGGGATAAAGGTGAGGCCAATGAGCCAGAAACAGCCCATGTCTATAACAATATTCTGGTAGGCTGTGGAGATGGCTGGCATGGGGCAATATATCATGCGAACGGACACGCCGCTTTTTATAACAACATACTTTACAACAACAAGGGAAAAGGTCTTCAACTTTTTGATAGTGAGACTGTACTAAGCTCAGTAGCCATCAACAACGTTATTGTCCATGCCGATGGCATAACCGATGCCTATGTGACCGGTGAAAGACATCTTTTTGATAGCAATTCTTATTTCAACGGCCCTGGAGCCTCTATTCCGGCTTCAGACACCAATGCGGTCACTGAAAATCCATTGATCACAGTCAATACAGCGGCCTACAATCCTGTCATCATAAACGAAGGTAGCCCCCTGCTTAATGCCGGCTCGTCGGCTGTTTCTACTATTGTAACAAAGGACTTCTTTGGCACGCCACAGCTTGGAATCTATAACATCGGTGCAGTGGAAAGCGTAATAACCCCACCGATGCCACCCACTTCATTGACCGTTAAGTAGAAAAACGGGACGGAGGGATTAAAAAAACATCAGAGGAGGTATCTGGAAATCGATAGGAAAATAAGAAAACCCTTTCAGACGAAAACCAACATCGGACTGTAAGGATAGACGCGCGATAGATGTTTGTATGCAGGCACTGCCTGACAGCACAGTGAAGAAACCATTAGTGGTAGTATCTTTTTCTCGTATCAAGAAAAAACCGAAGGTCTCCCGGTTGAGAAACTGTTACGCCTATTGACTTCCAGAGGTCATATAGAGCTTCGCTTTTCATTTGAACATTAACCAAAATGATAAATAGTCGCAGACTGATTCTCGTTTCAACCAATTTCTTTAGAAATTTCACATAATTTCTCTCTTCTAATCAGCTCGATACTCAAGAATGTCACCAGGCTGGCAATTCAGGTGTTTGCAGATAGCATCCAATGTAGAGAAGCGGATAGCACGAGCTTTTCCTGTTTTTAGAACAGAAAGGTTTTGGATCGTAATACCAATTGCTTCAGCCAGATCCTTTTGTTTCATCTTTCGCTTTGCAAGGACGACATCGACATTTACAATAATAGCCATATTATTCAGCTCAGATCACAAGATTATCTTGCTCTTTCAATTTACGACCCATGTCCATCACATAGGCGGTGAGAACGATAAACAGCCCGATGATTAAATAGCCAACTTCAAGCCGAATGGCAACGTAACCAGAGCTTATTTCATAAAATGTTAAAATTGGGCCTGTTATCACTGTTTGAATCATGTCCACGATATCTATCGATGCAACGGCCCAACCAATTCTGCGGATGGCTGCAACATTCTCCGCTGTAAATATTATACCTTCACGATACAGTCCAAGTAGTTTATAGAGAAACCAAAATGCAATCATATAAACAACGGGCTTTATTGAACCAAGCATAAGTACTACCGACAGACTCATTCCTGATATTTGCGTTTCATCAAGAGAAATGCCTTGCGGCAGATTCAACAACTCTGCCCATGCACCGGTTACTGTGTTTAACGCTACGGTGCAAGGCATCAGAATAATTAAGATAAAAACGACGATCTGTAGCCTTCTACTTGTTATTTTAAGTTTTTCCACGCCGTTGTCTCCTGATTTCCACTTTCTTAAATGACTTATTCCAAACGCGAGAACCCCACATCAGATCAGGGTTTCTACATATTAGAGCAGCATATCTTTATGCCCAATTCTAGAGCCTACAAACACACATGTCAATTAAAAACGGTAATTAGTTATTGAAAAACGATAATTAAGAACCTATAATCAGTGATATTCTAATGGCAGTTCACTCAGGAGACCAAAGAAATGAAAATGCTTCACAACACCACAATCATTACCACAACCATTGCTGTCGTCGCGATTATTATCACATCTACCCCCGTATTTTCTCAGGAAAGCGGTGATGACCTTCACACGAAGTCGTTTGGTCTAGGTATTGGATTTCCTAGCAATTCTCAAGCACTTCAAGCACAAATAGGCTTGGGGATCGGATCCTTTCCAGAGTATGAAGGTTCTGATGATTATGCTGCAATAGTATTACCGCTAATAAACATTAGACAGCAGGGATCCTATTTTATTAAGGGAGCCAGCATTAATACTAATGACGGCTTAGGCAGTGCGGGACTAACATTCTTACATTTTTCTTACTCAGAAGAATCAAGGCATCGTATGCAAATCGTGATGGGGCCACTTATCCGTGCTTACGGTAAAAGGGACGAAAATGCCAGTAACGTATTGAAAGGGCTGGGTGATATAGATCGAAGCATAGGTATCGGTGGTTTTATAGAGTTTACTGCTGGCGACTGGCTGGCTAACCTCTCATTGTCCCCCCAGGATGTAGGCAATGAAAATGACGGCACTTTGGCTACGTTTGATATCGCGTACACTGCATCCATCAACGATGGCTTGAAACTTTCTACCGGCCTATCTACAAGTTGGGCAGATGATGATTACATGCAGGGCTACTTTGGTGTAACAGATGATCAGGCCATTCAATCGGGACTTTCAGGTTTTGATAGTAAATCGGGATTTAAAGATGTAGGGCTGCAAGTGAAAGCTTCTTACTCAGTATCACCACGCTGGTCACTTGAAGGACAAGTCGGTTATTGGCGCCTTCTAAATGATGCTGCCGATAGTCCAATTGTAAAAGATGAAGGTTCGGCTGACCAAGTTCGCGGACTTGTTGGACTTTCGTATCACTATTGAAGGCGGGTGAAATTACATGGGTAACTTGGACGTATAATTTGGAAATATTGATTGATTTGATGGCGGAGCGCTATCGTTTGCCGAGTCTCCCGGTGCCCCAAATCACGCGCTGGTTATTTCCAAAATGGCCCATTATTTCAGGGCCATTGGACAAGCTACCCCGGCCGCTCACAGACTTAACCTAAAAAATAGGACGTGATTATGCGGTCAGGTTGAGCGATGTTATATTTTCTTAGCATATTTAAAATAAAGAAATACGAATGTCAGAAGATTAATAATTACAAAACTAGACAATGTAAAAGTCATTATATAGTCAGCATTATCCACACGTTGCTCTTCATGTAAAAA
>JAADHS010000241.1 GCA_013151745.1 Gammaproteobacteria bacterium
TTTTGCATTTTTTTGTGCCATTTTTATATGATTCCTTGTTTGATGAGAGAACCCTTTTCCAGCTTAACCCTTGGCTAAAGTACTTTTTACCTTAAGTGTTCCTCTTTCGTCAAGAATAACCTTTATTTATAGCTGTACTTTATTTCAATTCCGACTTGTGCGCATTGCGTATCATTCGATCAAAAATCGCAGATGCCAGATGCATAAATTATGGTGCCTTACTTCCTAAACAAACCGCAAAACTATCGTCGTTGTTACATCTGCGGCAATGATGGCTCGCAACTATAAAAACGTTGCTTCAAGCGCCCTAGTGTCCCTTGCTCTCCTTTCACCCAGGTTTTTTTATAAGCAAAATAGTTATTGTAAAACGGCATGTCTCCTGCTCTGTAAATAGCCATGACCACCTGAGCTGAGCACTCATAATCGATCGCTTGTTTACTCGTTTGAAATTGTAATATCACTTCACCGTCACCGAGGCTCAAGGGCGCAGGAACACAAGTCCACTTCATTTGTTCGTTACGTAACGCAATATGACCACAAGCAAAAACAGACTCGCCTTGATCACCCGAATAATAATAAGCCATTTTCACTCGTAAGCGATCAGGTTCGTCCGTAATCACCTCAACACGCTTGATTTGGTTTTTCGATTCATTCCAGATCGTTCTCCATTGCTCTAACTCATCCAAATGCTTTGGATCATGCCATTCCTGCAATACCAAAGGAGCCTCTTCTGAGACTAACTCGATGTTAGCAAAAAAAACCAGACCACCGACGACCATTACAACAATTAGCCCTATAACCATGAGTGCTTTTTGCAGCATATTTACTCCTCTTTTACTTCTTCACCCGCTTCCATTGTATAATGTTTTCTTGCTTTTTTAGGATTTAAAATCATGCGCAGCCTATCCAGAGAGCCGCAGCAACAAGGCCCTCGCAATGACTGGAAGACGGTTCGTTCCTTGCTGCCTTACGTACTTGAATTTAAGGGTCGAGTGGCACTGGCCTTCCTTTTTTTAGCATTGGCAAAAGTCGCCAACGTGACCGTGCCATTCGTGCTAAAGCAAATTGTCGATAATCTGGATCAAAGTCAAGTTGACATAGTGACTTTGCCTATCGTGTTTTTATTTTGCTATGCGGCATTACGGGTATCCAGCGCTTTATTTGGTGAGTTGCGAGATGTCATCTTTGCCAAAGTCACCCAAAGAACCATCAGGCGAGTGACTTTAAAGGTCTTTCGTCACTTGCACAGTCTCGCGCTCAGTTTTCATTTAGAACGTCGTACTGGCGGTGTATCGCGTGATATTGAACGCGGCAGTCGTGGCATTAGTTTTTTACTTGCCTTTATGGTTTTTAATATCATCCCCACGCTACTTGAAATCGCTCTGGTCACAATTATTCTACTCGTCTTGTTTGATCCCTGGTTCGCAGTCATTACGGTTATGAGCATTGTTATTTATATTGCTTTTTCACTGATTGTGACCGAATGGCGTATGCGTTTTAGACGCACCATGAATGAACTCGACTCTAAAGCCAATACTCGTGCAATTGACAGTTTGCTCAACTATGAAACCGTTAAATATTTTACCAACGAGGAATACGAAGCCTCTCGTTACGACCAAAACCTGAAAGACTGGGAAAAAGTTGCGATTAAAAACCAGACTTCTCTGGGTTTACTTAATTTCGGTCAAGGCACTATTATTGCCCTGGCGGTCAGTATTCTCCTGACCTTGGCCGCGCAAGGCGTGGCTGAAGGCTCATTGACCCTGGGCGACCTGGTGATGATTAATGCTTATTTATTACAACTGTTCATGCCGCTTAACTTTCTTGGTTTCGTTTACCGCGAAATACGACACTCCTTGACCGACATGGAAAAGATGTTCAACATTTTGGAGAATGAATCGGATATCCGCGATAACCCCGGTGCAAAAGACTTGGTTATTGATGATGCCAGCATTACATTTGAAAATGTTAACTTCGCTTACCATCCTGAACGAGCGATATTGAAAAACTGTAGTTTTCAGATTACGGCAGGTCAAAAAGTGGCGATTGTCGGCCCAAGCGGCGCCGGAAAATCAACCATTGCTCGACTTTTATTCCGCTTTTATGATGTTAACGCGGGGCGCATTTTGATCAACAATCATGACATCAAAGACCTGACCCAGCACAGCTTACGTTCCGCTATTGGCGTTGTTCCACAGGATACCGTACTCTTCAACGACAGTATTTATTACAATATTGCTTACGCTAACCCGGAGGCATCGCGTGAAGAAGTGATTCAAGCTGCCAAACATGCGCATATCCACGACTTTGTGAGCAGCTTACCTGATGGCTATGACACGATGGTCGGTGAACGGGGTTTGAAATTATCCGGCGGGGAAAAACAACGTGTCGCCATCGCCAGGGTCATATTGAAAAACCCGCCGATATTACTTTTTGACGAAGCCACTTCAGCGCTAGACTCTAAATCAGAAAAGGCGATATTAGAAGCCTTAAAAGAAATTGCAGTCCGACATACTACCTTAGTCATTGCCCACCGACTGTCTACGATTACTGATGCCGATGATATTTTAGTCATGGATCAGGGAAAAATTATAGAGCGAGGAACACACCCCGCATTATTACAAAAAAATGGCAGCTATGCTGCTCTGTGGAAATTGCAACAGGAGCAAAAGCAGGAGAAAAATAAAATAGAATAATCAATGCAAGCTTCTTTGTTTATAGTTAGAATAAGAGCACCCTTTTTTCACCTCTACGTTTTAGGATCATCGTGACTCAGAAAAAAACGGTACTCATTACGGGATGTTCTTCTGGCATCGGCTTATGCGTTGCCGAAGGGTTAATGACTCGGGGCTACCGGGTTTTTGCAACTGCGCGAAAAGAAGAAGATGTAGAAATACTTGAAGACCGGGGTCTTGAATCCTTGCAACTCGACCTGGATAGTAGTGAATCTATTCGCGTTGCTGTAACAGAAATTCTGGCACGCAGCAATAATCAGCTCTACGGACTCTTTAATAATGGCGCGTATGGCCAGCCCGGCGCGATTGAAGACTTGTCTCGCCGAGCTATACGAGCGCAATTTGAAACTAATTTATTCGGTACTATGGAATTAACCAATGCCATCCTCCCGACCATGCGCAAACAAGGCTATGGTCGCATCATCCAAAACAGCTCTCTATTAGGCTTTGTTGCTCTTCCCTACCGAGGTGCATACAACGCCTCCAAATATGCACTTGAGGGGCTAACCGATACACTTCGTCTGGAACTTGCAGGCACCGATATTCATATCAGCCTGATTGAGCCTGGCCCAATTAAAAGTCGTTTCAGAGCGAATGCATTCAAAAAATATCAAGAACACATTAATGTCAAACACAGCGTCCATAAAGACATCTACCTGGCAATGGACAAACGCTTAAGCAACAACACCAATACCGCGCCTTTCACACTCCCCCCCAGTGCCGTTTTAAATAAGGTGGTACATGCTCTGGAAAGCCCCTTACCCAGAATACGTTATTATGTTACTTTCCCTACTTATTTATTCGGCACACTTAAAACTATTTTACCCACCAGAGCATTAGATTGGATTTTAAAAATGGTCGCACACAAAGAAAATAGCTAAAGGAAAAATATTTAGTATGGCTCAATACATCTACACCATGAACCAAGTTGGGAAAGTCGTCCCACCAAAACGTGAAATCTTGTCTAATATTTCTTTATCCTTTTTTCCAGGTGCAAAAATTGGCGTTTTGGGACTCAATGGCTCGGGTAAATCTTCATTGCTGCGTATTATGGCTGGCCTCGATACGGACTATATTGGCGAAGCCCGCCCTCAAGCGGGCATTCGTATTGGCTACCTCGCTCAGGAACCCCAACTTGACCCAAATAAAGATGTTCGAGGCAATGTTGAAGAAGGCGTAGGAGAAATTAAAGCCTTGCTGGATCAATTCAACGACATTAGCATGCGTTTTGCTGAGCCGATGTCTGATGATGAAATGAATACATTACTCGCCGAACAAGCCGAACTTCAGGATGCCATTGATACCGCCGACGCTTGGGATCTGGATCGCACCCTGGATATTGCCGCAGAAGCCTTGCGTCTCCCCCCCTGGGATGCCGATGTCACCACCCTTTCCGGAGGTGAAAAACGTCGTGTGGCTTTATGCCGGCTACTGCTGTCTAAACCGGATATGTTATTACTAGACGAACCCACCAATCATCTTGATGCTGAATCAGTCGCCTGGCTGGAACGTTTTTTACAAGACTTCAAAGGCACGATTGTCGCCATCACCCATGATCGCTATTTCCTGGACAACGTTGCTGAATGGATTCTCGAACTGGATAGAGGGCATGGCATACCGTGGAAAGGCAATTATTCTTCCTGGCTGGAGCAAAAAGAAGAACGACTGGCCATGGAAAACAAGCAGGAATCTGCCCGTCAACGCGCAATGAAAGCAGAGCTGGAGTGGGTACGCACTAATCCTAAAGGGCGGCACGCCAAAAGCAAGGCAAGGCTGGCTCGATTCGAAGAACTGACCCAACAGAACGTGCAAGAACGTAATGAAACGCAAGAACTTTACATTCCACCTGGCCCAAGACTCGGTGATGTTGTGGTTGAAGCGGAGCACCTCAAAAAAGGATTTGGCGAAAAATTACTCTTTGACGACCTTAACTTCGCCTTACCCCCCGGTGGCATCGTGGGCATAATCGGCGCAAATGGAGCCGGAAAATCAACTTTATTTAATCTCATTTCGGGTCTGGAAAAAGCGGACTCAGGCACCCTGAAACTGGGTGAAACAGTGGAGTTGGCCTATGTCGAACAAAGTCGAGACGCCCTGACTGATGACAAAACCGTGTGGCAAGTGATCTCTGATGAACAGGATAATATCACCGTAGGTCAATTTCAAATGCCCTCTCGCGCCTATGTCAGCCGTTTCAATTTCAAAGGCCCTGACCAGCAAAAATTAGTTAAAAATTTATCAGGCGGAGAACGCAACCGGGTACACCTAGCTTGCTTGTTAAAACGAGGCGGTAATCTTTTATTACTGGATGAACCCACCAATGACCTAGATGTAGAAACACTACGCGCACTGGAAGAAGCCTTGCTTAACTTCCCCGGTTGCGCCGTCGTTATTTCACATGACCGCTGGTTTCTCGACCGCATTGCCACCCATATACTCGCCTTTGAAGGAAACAGTCAAGTCGTTTGGTTTGAAGGCAACTATGCCGATTACATGGTAGACAAAAAACGCCGCCTGGGCGACGAAGCAAATAATCCACACCGGATTAAATATAAAAAAATATCCGCTTAAAAAAAACTCAAATTTCAAAGTAAAATAATAAATACAGGATTGGTGCGCCATACAAGAGCTGCTATGATAGCTATACTGTAAATCTTGAGTAAATAAATATAAATAACTGACCTTGTTTCCCAGGAATTAGGTTGTATCTTTCAAAACACACAAAAGGTAAAAAATTATGGACATTATGCAAATAGGTGCCTCGCTCCTCAAAGACAAGTTAGGCGGTAATGGCGACATGGACAGCATTACCTCAGCTTTGGGCGGACTGCTTTCCGATAACGATGGCAATTTTAATTTGGGAAACATCGTTTCCGGCCTACAGGAAAAAGGCTTGGGTTCCGTCGTCGCTTCCTGGCTGGGAGACGGTGATAATGAAGCTATTTCCGGCGATCAAATCAAAGACCTGTTTGGCAGTGAAAAAATCGCGCAAGTCGCCTCAAATTTGGGTACAGACGAAGGTTCAGTGCTCAGTGGACTTGCCGATACGCTGCCACAGGTCGTGGATAAATCAAGCAGCGGTGGATCCCTGCTCGACTCACTCGGAGGTATTAGCGGCAT
>JAADHS010000290.1 GCA_013151745.1 Gammaproteobacteria bacterium
AATTGAATCTCCATCTTGATTGAGCACATCCAATCCAGTATCCGGCATATCACCGGATGTAGATTGGCTGACGGCAATTTTTTTAGTCATCAACAACAGACACGCCATTTGTGTCGATCCGCTGTAACCAAGAAAATAGACATCCAGAGGTTTTTTTACCAATATGCCACGAACGTCGAGCGGCTTGTTGAACCTAAATCTTAATCGCTTCGGGTATATTCCAGTTCAAAAATTGCAAATCAATTATTGATCAACGGTTTCCGTCGGTTTCGTCAGGCGCTTTTGATCCAGAATTTTTGCCAGAAAATGTGCCGTATGTGATACGGTATTGCTGCTGATTTCTTCAGGGGTGCCTGTTGCCACAATTTCTCCCCCCTTGTCTCCGCCCTCTGGGCCAAGATCAATAATCCAGTCCGCCGTTTTAATAACATCCAGATTATGTTCGATGACGACAATGGTATTACCGCGATCACGTAAACGATGTAATACGCTCAAAAGTTGTTTGATATCATGAAAATGCAGGCCGGTGGTCGGTTCATCCAGAATATAGAGCGTGTTACCGGTATCTCTTTTAGATAGTTCACGAGAGAGCTTAACCCGCTGTGCTTCTCCTCCTGAAAGGGTCGTTGCATTTTGCCCCAGGGTAATATAACTGAGACCCACATCCATTAGCGTTGTCAGTTTTCTCTTCACGACGGGGATGGCATCGAAAAAACTGAGTGCATCTTCGATGGTCATGTTAAGAATATTATTTATAGTTTTTCCCTTGTAGCGAATTTCAAGTGTTTCGCGGTTATAGCGCTTGCCTTTACAGACATCACAAGTGACATAAACATCCGCTAGAAAATGCATTTCAACCTTGATGACGCCATCTCCCTGGCAGGCTTCACAGCGTCCGCCTTTGACATTGAAACTAAATCGGCCAGGTGAATAACCCCGCGACCGGGCTTCATGTGTGCCGGCAAAGAGTTCCCGTATAGGGGTGAACAGACCCGAATAGGTCGCCGGATTGGAACGCGGGGTGCGGCCAATCGGACTTTGATCGATGTCGACGATGCGGTCAAATAAATCTAGTCCGATGATTTCATCGCAGGGCGCCGGGGTTTCACCGGCACCATTGATGCTGAGGGCGGCATGACGATAAAGTGTATCGTTGATTAACGTTGATTTTCCTGATCCAGAAACGCCCGTAATGCAAGTAAACACGCCGATGGGAATGTTGACATTCACTCCGTTTAGATTGTTGCCGCGGGCATTTTTAATGGCAATGCTTTCTTCTCGTTGAGAAATAATTCGCTTATCTGGAATACTAATTTCACGTTTGCCAGATAAATATTGGCCGGTGAGTGAAGCGGGGTTATTGATGACTTCATCGGGTGTGCCTGCGGCGACAATGTGCCCACCATGCACCCCCGCGCCGGGCCCCACATCGATGACATAATCGGCACTGTGAATGGCTTCTTCATCATGTTCGACAACAATGACGGTATTGCCAATGTCACGCAGGTAAATTAAGGTATCAAGTAGTTTTTGGTTGTCTCTTTGATGCAAGCCGATAGAGGGTTCATCTAAAACATACATCACTCCAACCAGTCCGGCACCGATTTGGCTGGCTAAACGAATGCGTTGGGCTTCTCCTCCCGATAGCGTATCGGCACTGCGATTCAAATTAAGATAATCCAGGCCGACGTTAACCAAAAAACTCAGTCGTTGGGCAATTTCTTTGGTAATTTTTGTGGCAATTTCACCCCGTTGGCCGGGCAAATCAAGCCGTTCAAAAAAATCAACGGCTTTCTCAATAGACAGGGCTGCCAGTTCCGGCAGGCTACGACCTTCAATAAAGACATTACGGGCTTCCAGGCGCAGGCGTGCACCTTGACAGGAAGGGCAGGATTCCGTGCTGAGGTATTTAGCCAATTCTTCACGTACCGCATTGGATTCGGTGTCGCGATAACGCCGTTGCATATTAGGAAGGACGCCTTCAAAACTGTGCTCTCGACTATTTTTTTTGCCTCTATCGTTATAGTAGGTAAACTTAATGACCTGTTTACCACTGCCCTGCAAAATAATATTGCGGATTTTTTTGGTCAGCTTTTCAAACGGGGCATCGATATCAAATTTATAGTGCCGGGCCAGCGACGAAATCATTTGAAAATAATAATTATTACGCCGATCCCAACCGCGTACGGCACCGGCAGCCAAGGATAATTCGGGATGCAATACCACCCGTTTGACATCGAAGATCTGGGCGACGCCGAGGCCATCACATTCCGGGCAAGCGCCCGTCGGGCTGTTAAAAGAGAAGAGTCGGGGCTCCAGTTCACTAATGCTGTAACCGCAATGAGGGCAGGCAAATTTTGCCGAAAACAGCATATCAGGTTGCTTGTTTTTAGCGTCCATAAAACTGACGAGAGCGATGCCTTCGCTGAGGTTAAGCGCGGTTTCAAAGGATTCGGCTAAACGTTGCTGAATATCCGGGCGTATTTTAAAGCGATCAATCACGACTTCGATGTTGTGTTTTTTTCTCAAATCAAGCTTCGGCGGTTGATCCAGTTCAACTACTTCGCCGTTTATTCTGGCGCGAATAAAGCCTTGGCTGCGTAAACCTTCCAGTAATTGTAAATGTTCGCCCTTGCGATTTTGCACTACGGGTGCCAGCAACATGGTCTTAGTGCCTTTAGGGAGCGCCAGCACTTGATCCACCATTTGCGAAATTGTTTTGGATTCCAAGCTGACATCATGATCCGGGCAACGAGGGATGCCAACACGGGCATACAATAATCGTAAATAGTCGTGAATTTCGGTCACCGTGCCGACGGTGGATCGAGGGTTATGCGAGGTGGATTTTTGCTCGATAGAAATCGCCGGAGATAAGCCCTCAATATGGTCGATATCGGGTTTTTCCATGACGGATAAAAATTGCCGTGCATAACTGGATAAAGACTCAACGTAACGACGCTGACCTTCTGCATAGATCGTATCGAAGGCCAATGAGGATTTTCCAGAGCCGGATAATCCGGTCACGACAATAAGTTTGTCTCGAGGTAGGTCAATGTTAATATTTTTGAGGTTATGCGTACGTGCACCGCGAATTGATATTTTGTCCATATTTTTAAGGTAATGTTTTCCGTGTCGTAAGTCATGGCAACCTGCTAATATACGCGCTTCTTCGGTAGATAAGCAAAGCAAAAAAGAATAAAAATAATGACAAATAAGGCTGGAATGACCCCCATAGAAAAAAAAGCAGCGTATTCACTGGCCTCTATATTTATGCTGCGGATGCTGGGTTTGTTTATGATATTACCCGTTTTTTCGCTTTATGCGGAAGAACTGGAGGGCTCGACTCCCCTGTTGATTGGCCTGGCGGTGGGGATGTATGGTTTGACTCAAGCCCTCTTGCAAATACCCTTTGGTATGTTGTCAGATCGCATCGGCAGAAAGCCGGTCATTATTGCCGGGTTAATTATTTTTGCTATAGGCAGTGTGGTTGCTGCTACAGCCGATACAGCCATCGGTGTGGTGATCGGTAGAGCAATACAGGGTGCCGGTGCGATTGCTGCAACCATTATGGCGCTGGCCGCAGATTTAACCCGAGAAGAACATCGGCTTAAAGCCATGGCTGTGATTGGCATAAGTATTGGCGTGTCTTTCAGTATTGCCCTAATTGCTGGCCCGGTATTGAATACCTGGATTGGTGTTTCAGGTATTTTCTGGCTCACCGCGCTACTTGCTATTGGCGGCATTGCCGTGGTGAAATATGTGGTACCGAATCCTCAGCGTAGTGATTTCCATCGTGATGCTGAACCGGTACCGGCTCAGTTTAGAGCTATTTTGGGTGATAGACAGTTACTGCGGCTTGATTTTGGTATTTTTGCCTTACATATGATTTTGACCGCCACCTTTGTGGTGCTGCCTTTGGCCTTGCGAGATCACGCTCAGTTGGCTGTAGAAAGCCACTGGATGATTTACTTAGCCGTGATGCTGATTTCAATGGGGGCCATGGTGCCCTTAATCATACGGGCTGAAAAACAGCGGCGAATGAAGCAAGTTTTTGTCAGTGCTGTTGCCTTGGTGGGTGTGGCACAGCTTTGTCTGGCCTGGGGTTACACCTCAGTGATGGGTATATTTATATCGCTACTGCTATTTTTTATCGCCTTTAATGTTTTGGAAGCCTCTTTGCCGTCGTTGATTGCTAAAACAGCACCACCCGATAAAAAAGGCACGGCGATGGGGGTCTATTCCAGTAGCCAGTTTTTTGGTGCTTTTGTTGGCGGCATCACCGGAGGCTGGCTTTATGGTGTAGCCGGTATCGCCAGCGTATTTATGTTTTCCGCTTTTATTACGCTGGTGTGGTTTTTAGTTGCCGCCTCTATGCGTAATCCAAAGTACTTCGGTACGCACATGATCAAGGTCGGCGAAATCAGTGAAGAAGAAAGCGAACAGTTAGCCGCACGGCTCAATCAGGTCACCGGAGTCGCTGAAGTGGTGGTGATTGCTGAAGATGGCGTGGCTTATTTAAAAGTAGATAACCAGATTGTTGATGTGGCTGAGTTAGAAAAATTTTCTATTGCCGACGCTGAGCCTGTGTCGTAATGGATGAGATAAAAGACAGTAGAAGGAGAAAAAAATGGCCAGAGGTATAAACAAAGTAATCTTGATTGGCAATTTAGGCAAAGATCCCGAAATCAGATATATGTCTAGCGGGGCTGCGGTGACTAATTTGACACTGGCAACAACGGATAGCTGGCGCGACAAACAAACCGGGGAGCAGCAAGACCGCACGGAATGGCACAACCTGGTTTTTTATGCTCGCTTGGCTGAAATTGCCGGAGAATATCTAAAAAAAGGCTCAAAAATTTATATTGAAGGGCGTTTACAAACTCGAAAATGGCAAGATAAAAATACCGGAACGGATCGATACACCACAGAAATAGTGGTAAATGATATGCAGATGCTGGATTCGCGAGGGGGAGGCAGTGGTGATTTTGCTGGTACGGCCCCCAAAAATAACAACATGAGTTCACCCGCACCCGCCCAGCCCCAGCAGTCCGCTCAATCTGCACCAGCCGCCAGCCCGGTCAGGGATGATTTTGATGATGATATTCCGTTTTAACCCTATCGTTGCTGCTTCGTGGAAAAAGGATACCCGTGGCCTGCGGCGCAGGAACACCTATAACCCGCTGTAGAGTGGTGTAATGAAAGCCATTGTAAGGGGCTATTCAAATATTGCCTTTGTGTAGTAGCTCAGACTTGATCTGACAGTGACCCGTTTTTTAGGGTGTCTGTTAGTTTAGATTTGAGCTAAGTTCTTTTCCACCCAAATCGATTTGCCATCAAGTCATGTTTCTATTGGTGTTCGCCCACAGCACATAGTATGCATCATTGAGAGTTACCTTTTGTTTTGAGTTAAGATTTAGGTACCTTTATCAAAACGGGTAACTCTCTTCATGTCAACACAAAATGTCTGATTAAGTCGAAACTAATTCAAAGTTGTCTACGTAGTTTTTCTTCTTCTTTGAGGGCTATTTTCCAGTCTAAATGTTACGTCTTTCAATAAATTTGAATTTTATTTTCAGTAACAGTCAATGCTGAATCTTGATTTATCTGAAAGCGATTGCGCTTTTTCAACTTTTGCATTAAGCTCTTCCACTTTTTTTGTAAAATACTTGTTGTTTTTTATTTTTTCCTCAAGCTCTGGCGTGGCTAACATCCTCAGTTTAAACTCTATCTTTTTTTGTATTTTTAACTGTTTCATACACCCGCCTAGATCGTCCGTGATTACCATCATTACCATCATTACCATTTCTATTT
>JAADHS010000227.1 GCA_013151745.1 Gammaproteobacteria bacterium
TTATGGACAACCGCAACAAACCCTACCAATACGTTGCCATTCGCACCGACATCAGCGCCAGCAAACTAGCTGAACAATCCCTGCAACGTCTGAATCGCTCCCTGCAAGCCCTCAGTGCTTGCAACGAAAGTTTGGTAAAAGCCACAGACGAAGCAACATTACTGCACAGCATTTGCAACGTGATCGTAAAAGATGCCGGTTACCATCTTGCCTGGGTCGGCTATGCTGGAAATGACAGGAAGAAAACAATCCGCCCCATGGCCCAAGCTGGCTTTGAACAAAATTACCTCGATGCCCTGAACCTCACCTGGTGCGATAATGTACAAGGAAAAGGAGCCACGGGCACAACCATCCGTAATGGTGAACCCAACATTATTCGCAATATCACCGAAGACCCACACCTTGCCTCCTGGCGTGATGCCGCTATGAAATACGGCTACCGTTCATCTATCGCACTGCCACTCAAGGAAAAAAATCAGACTTTTGGCGCGCTGAATATTTATGCGCGTGAAGCTGATGCCTTCGATGATGATGAAGTGAGATTTCTACAGGAACTGGCCGGCAACCTCGCCTACGGCATCAACACACTGCGCGCACACGAAGAACGTGAGCTGTTGCAAAAACAACTACAGCAAGCGCAAAAAATGGAAGCCATTGGCCAGCTCTCCGGCGGTATTGCACACGATTTCAATAACCAGCTCAGCGTCGTCATCGGCTACCTGGATTTTCTACGTGAACACCTAAAAGATACAGGACAGCCACAACAATGGGTGGAAATTGCCACTCGCTCCAGCCTGCGGTGCATCAATCTGACCCGGCAATTACTGGCCTTTTCCCGCCATCAACCCAGAGAAAAAACCGTAGTCAGCCTCAATGCCACGATCAAAGAAATGGAAACCATGATCGAACGCTCACTCACCCCGGAAGTGGAAGTACAGTATTTTCTCAACAACTCCCCCTGGCTGACCGAAATCGACCCTAGCGAATTCCAGGATGCCTTGCTAAATATGGTGATCAATGCACGCGATGCCATGCCAGAAGGCGGCAAATTGCTCATCGAAACCCGCAATAAATACCTGGATAACGACTATGTCGCCCTCAATCCCTGGCTTGACGCAGGTGAATATGTACAACTGATACTGAGCGACACTGGCACCGGTATGGACCAGGAAACCCTGGAACATGTTTTCGAACCTTTCTTTACCACCAAGCCTGAAAGCAAAGGCACCGGTCTGGGCATGTCCATGGTCTACGGCTTTGCCAAACGCTACCGTGGCCATATCAAACTCTATTCAGAACCCGGTGTTGGTACCACCATTCGCCTGTATTTGCCACGCACTCGCGCCCCCAAACTCGATGTGAGCATTCAGGATTCCCTCCCAGCACCGCTGGCCACCGGCAACGAATCCATCCTCATCGTTGACGACGAAGCCGGCCTGCTGCAACTGGCCGATCAATATCTGCGTTCATTGGGCTATCGCACCCAGCTGGCAGAAAATGCCGCGCAGGCACTGGAAAAACTGAAGGCCGACGACAGCATCGATCTATTATTCAGTGACGTAGTCATGCCGGGCGGTATGAACGGTTACGAGCTGGCACAACAAGCCACCCAGCTGGCACGCTTACATCAGCGCCCCGAACCCAAAGTGCTACTGACTTCGGGTTTTACCTCCAAAACAATGGTACACAATGGCCTCGCCCGATTTTCCGCTCACTTACTCAGCAAGCCTTATCGTAAACACGATCTAGCCCAACGTATCCGGCTGATACTGGATGAAAAAAATGAAGACACTGCACATCAGAGACCGATCAATAATCCTGTAGACACACTTACCGGTCGCAATATTCTGGTAGTTGATGATGATCAGGACATACAAAAACTGTTTCAATTCAATCTGCAAAAACTGGGCTGCACCACTATCCTCGCGAGTAATGCAGACAAGGCTATCCACCTCTTCCAAGAATCACTGCACAACAAACACCCCATTGATATCGTGATCCTGGATCTCACCCTCCCCGGCAGCATGGGCGGTGTTGAAATTGCCAATAAACTGAGAATCATAGACCCACACATCAAAATCATTGTTGCCAGTGGTCACACAGAAGGCCCGGAAATGACTCAACATAAAAATTACGGTTTTCAAGCCGCATTGGAAAAAAACTCCAACCGAGAAAAAATTCGGCAGGTGCTGGAACACGTACTATAAATACAGTCAGCCTAGTCGGTGTTAACACCGATTAAGCACATCGTCATTATTTTTTGACAATGCATTAAGTCGAATACCTGTGTAGCATCCTCTAAAGCAGCAGTATGCTCACACAATGTAACATACCCATTTAATTTTCACTTTATATCTTCAAACTTGTTCAAATCCCGAGAAATACCACCCCCCTGGCTTAAAATCTGGCTTATCACTTACCCATTGATGTATTGAATTTAAAGCCATTTTTTGCTTTTTAAGCATATCATCAACCGCTAAAAAAACATCAAGGTTATAACGAATAATTAATTCATCATAAATCAGTTTCCGTATTTTATAAGGCGTTTGAAAATCAACAAGTACATTTAATATTGCAGAAGGGGTATAGGCTTCGCCATTTCGATAGCGCATATCAGCAGTAAATCTTGACTCATTATCCTGAAACCATTTAAGCCATATATCCTGTTTAATCGTGAGCTGATGCTTCTGGTCACCAAAATTTAAACCATCAACATTCTTCGGTAATTTGCCATTTTTGAAGTCTTCCAACTCATGATCAAATAAATCAGCTTCCTCTACTTCATCTGCAACATGTATATCTTCATATAAAGAAGCTCCACTAATAAGCTGCAAACCCCAGGCGGCAGAATTGGCATAATCGGGATGTTTTAAATAATTCAGTAAAAATGATATCGCACCGACTACCCCGGTCAAACCCAGTGCAATTAAACAATCTGCATCAGCCTTACCTTGTCTGGCAATATCGATTAACTGTAATGCATTTTGTTTATTGCCACCTAAGGCAGTGATACAAGATATTTTACCAATGGGTAATTGCATTTTTTCAATAACGTTTACATCACCCATTTTCATTAATGATAATGCAGCCTGTTCAGCAAGAGGGAAAAAACTGCTGGTTAAATAATTACTGACATCAATTTTACAGGAACTATCACCCATATTACCAATTGACCAGACTAAACTTGTTTTTTGCTGCTCGGTTGCTACAGGCAAACATGCACACAAATTTTTAGCGTCTGCAATTTGTTGATAAACAACTACTGGGAACAATATTGAAAACATTTTTTTATTTTTATTTTGAAAGACAGAGCGCAATGCATTATGCCATTCCACTGGACAATCCCACTTCAAAGCATCTGCTACTGCTTTAGATTTTTCTTCATCATCAAAATCAAACTTTCCCCAAAATCCTGATAACAGAGAAATTTCTTTTAGCCTGCAATACAAACGAACAATAACGTGGAGTTTTCCTGACTCAGCTTCTTCCAAGCTTGCCTGACATAAATCCACAGCCACTTGACCACCCACGACCAAGGCATCCAAATGTGCATCCATTCGCACATCCAGTTCCTCCAGATCCAGCCAACTTACCTCTTCATCATGCAACCAGCTTAATCGGTTTTCATAAAGAAAAGATGCTTCATCCATATGCTCAGAATACAAATCCTGTCTAAACGCTAATGCATTAATCGCCATTATTATTATCCGTAAGAAATACTTATTTCTTCAACATCATGATAACTACCATCAAGCAGCTGATAATTTCGCCATAACAAGCTGACCCACCTCTGCTCAGTATTTATAATGATCGTATCAAGATTCAAATTTAGCTCAACCAATCCACTTTTAAGTTCAATCATACAAACAGGCGGGTTAACTCTTGGTAAATAAAAATTAAAATGACCATCTGGTGTCATATTGGTAATACTGATTCGTTCATTCCCTTGGAAAAATTCGTCAGCAATTAAACCATTGCTAGCCGCATTAAAATATTCTCTTTTAAAATCGACGGGTAACATTGGGCTGTGTTTTTCAATCCAGTCATCATCATAGGTACCAGCCAGGGCGGCTCTGGGTTGCCAATGTGGCAAGGTAAACCCACATCCCACAGGTTCCGGGCGGTCTGTAATTTTCTGAATCGGGTTTAATGGATCCTCAATATTGGCTAATGGCAAAGGCTCCGCATAGGGTGCATCCGGTAAATAAAACCCTTTTCCAACCGTATTACGGGCTTCAAAATCATGTCGTGCCTCACCTTCAAAACGCCTATCCCATCCCCCAAAAGCATTTTCATAACTAAGCTGCATTTTTTCAAAAGGTACTACCTTTGATAGCGCATAACTTTTACCCTGCTTGATCCAGTAGCGATCACCGGTTACTTTTAATTTTTTCTGTAAATGGCCAGCCTGAATATCAACCAGCAGCGCATTGACAGGGCCATTGGAAGATATTGCCGCCCCCAAAACCACAACATCCGTTTTGGGTTTTACAAATGCACATTCAGGTTCATATAAATAACTGGATGTCGCAGGGTCAGCATAAAACTCCCCTTCAAGATTAACCGGTAGCTGTTGCTGGAGAAACGCTAATGTGCCATCCAGATTTATTGCAAAGGTACCTTTAATAATAGGGGTCACTATTGGATTCCCCTTTTCATCTGTGGCAAACAAGGTTTGATATTCAAATGCGGTATTGTTGATTATTTTTGCCTGACTCATTATATTTATCTCACAACTTCATATCAGGCATTATTATCCAGTCACCCTTATACGCTTCAGACATTGGCAATAGCGCTTCTTCAGGGCAATAAATATATCCGCTCGATGGAAATTCAAAACCTCGTATTTTTGCTAGGCGCAGCCAGGCAAGCCCCTTGAACCAAATGAAGCGATATGCTGCAAAATTCGTAATTGATGTTGATGCCATTTGGGCTCGCTCCTCGATCTCTTCTACATGTTCATAAAGGCTGATTTCAAACTGCGCCCAAAAATCATCAGCCGTCAACTCATCCAGCCCCAACAAAGCTTTAGTTAAAATAGTTTGCGCACTATCAGCCTCACAGGCTTCCAGCAAAGAAAGATGCTTGATAACATTTTTATCCTGCTTCACATTATTAGCACTTAACAACATAATTAAACAAGTTTCATGAAACTGCGCCTCATACTCCTCACCTTTTGACCATTCTTCAGGCATTGTATTTATTAATTTTTGTATAAGCTGTTTATCATTCGCAATGACAGCAGCATAATAAGGAGTATTGTAAAGCAGAGTCGGCAACCGGTGAAAACAAGTTTGACTCAAGTTGGAAAATCGTCGCCAATTTTCAGCACAACGACAAAGATTCAAAAAAAACATGCTGGGCTTCATATCCGCAAGCAGAGAAGCTGCCGCAAGAATTAAAAATTCATTGCATAAAACCTTTGTTTGAGATTCAAAATCAGTAAAATCTGCATTGGGTGCAATTGAAAAGATAGACTGATTGATGCGATACATGGCATCTTCTCTAATATCACCTAAATTAATATCCACAAGATCTCTTTACTCTGGTTAATGTTTATCGGATTGGCCCATGACCAAAACAGATGATATTTTTACTGCTTGCTTCTAAAGTTCACACCAGAAATTTTTGGTTCATCAGACTTATTGTGGATAATAGTGAAGCCAGCACATGTATCATCTTTTTTCCTCACAATTTTACGCAACATTTATATATCCAACCCATCCCAACCCTGAGCTTCAAGCAATCGGAAATTAGTAATACCATTTTCTTCAAAAGCTTTGCGAACCTCATCACTAA
>JAADHS010000038.1 GCA_013151745.1 Gammaproteobacteria bacterium
AGGTGCTGCCTAAACATCTCCTCGAAACGATTGATATAGGCGTAACACTGTTCACCCCAACCATTTCTGGCGGCGTCAGTCGCGTACTCGACTTCTTTTTCGGTAATAGAGGGCTTCGTATAATGAATTCGCGGTTTCACAAAACCTCCAACTCGGGCACGGCTACTACAAACTGCCCACCCCACGCTCTTGTGTATTCGAGCTGCTGCATGACTTCATGCTTTAAATTCCATGGCAGCACTATCAGGTAGTCCGGTTTTTCTGCAGTAATAATTTCTTCTGAAACAATCGGAATACGGCTGCCCGGCATATATTTATCCTGTTTAGCTGGATTCTTATCTACAACAAAGGCCAACAGGTCAGGCCTGACTCCACAATAGTTCAGCAGTGTACTGCCTTTGGCAGCGGCACCGTAAGCAGCGACGCTTTTACCCTGTTTTTTCGCTTCGATGAGGAAGGCCAACAGGTCTATTTTTATTTTCTCTGCCCGTTGCTGCAACCCCTGATAAAACGGCAACGATTGCATGCCGGCCTCACGTTCCTGCTGAAGCAGTATTTCTACTGATTCATCGACGGGCTGTGAGCCACTATCCGTCCTCTGCGCGAACACCCGCAAACTACCGCCATGGGTCGGCAGTTGCTGAACATCAAAGACCGTCAGGCCATTTTCCGTAAATACTTTTGTAACAGCCGTTAGTGACAGGTATGAATAATGCTCATGATAGATGGTATCAAACTGGCTATGCTGCACCAGGTTCAGCAGATGCGGAAACTCGAAAGTTGCCACCCCCTGCGGTTTCAGCAACGTTGTAAACCCCGCCACGAAATCGTTAATATCAGGCACATGCGCCAGAACATTATTCGCCGCTGTAATATCAGCAGATTTGCCTTCAGCTACCAATTTTTCCGCCAGCTCAACACCGAAAAAGGCTTCTTTTATTTCGATGCCTTTTTGCCGTGCAGCTTCTGCCGTGCTATGTGTTGGTTCAATCCCGTAACAGGGTATCGCCCTGTTTTTCACGTATTGCAGCAAATAGCCATCATTTGCGGCTACTTCGACAACACAGCTATTTTCATCCAGATAAAAACGTTCTGTCATCTCATTTACATAGCGTTCTGCATGCGCCAGCCACGACGTAGAAAAAGAACTGAAATATGCATATTCTTCAGAGAACATCTCACCAGCACCGACAAAATCTTCGGTCTGGACAAGCCAGCAATGGTCGCACACCATAACTTTAAGCGGGTACCATTTTTCCGGCTCTATCATGGCTTTATCTGTCAAATAAGCATTTGAGGGGGGCGAACTCCCTAAATCGATAAATGGCTGGGTCAGTATGGCGCCGCAGTGTCTACACTTCATCGAAGTGTTACTCCTGTAAAATTTGAATCGATCATGGGATGTTGTTGATCTCGTTCTGAAATATCAGTTATCTCAAGCGGCCATTCTATCGCTATTTTTTCATCCAGCGCATTCAGCGCACCTTCTGCCTGAGGCTGATACATTGTTGAATGAAGATAAAGCATCTGGCAATTTTCTGTCAAAGTTTGGAAGCCGTGAGCAAAACCATCGGGGATAAAAAGACTGGCTCTATTATCGGCCGTTAAAATCTCTGCGTGCCACTGCAAAAAAGTTGGTGAATTATGACGAATATCAATAGCAACATCAAATACCTCACCAGCAATACAGGTAACTATTTTTGTCTCGCTATGCGGTGGAAACTGAAAATGCATACCACGGATGGCACCTTTCGCCCTGGTGCAGGTATGGTTCATCTGAGAGATAGCAACGTTCAAACCGATGCTTTTAAATTCTTCGGCACAATAAAACCGGCTAAAAAAACCACGTTCATCAGTAATCAGGTTGCGCTCGATATGATATAGCCCAGCCAGACTGGTCGGGATAAAATTAAAACGTTGACTCATACTTGATGTTGCTTTTGATAATCGGCCACTTGCGCAAGCGTGAATTGATTCATATCTATTCCCTGATGCCAGGCCTTGTACCAGGCGACACTCTGCTGCAAGGCGTACTCTAGTCGCCATTGCGGCTGCCACTTCAGCATGGTTTTTGCTTTAGCACAATCAAGTTTCAGGTACTGCGCTTCATGAAGTTGCTCGTTATCACCTTGCGGCAGCCAGCTGGCATGCTCGCCCCAACTTTTCACCATGATATCTGCCAGCTTTGACACTGGCTGCGCGTCCTCTTCACCAGGACCAAAATTCCAACCCTCAGAAAAATATTCCGGCGCTTCAACCAGCTGCTGGCAGAGCTGCAAATAGCCGGCCAACGGCTCCAAAACATGTTGCCATGGACGGATAGAAGCAGGGTTTCGAACCTTGAGCGGCTGCTTCGCCATAAACGCTCTCATGGCATCAGGTATGATACGATCTTTGGCCCAGTCGCCGCCGCCAATCACATTGCCCGCCCTCGCTGTGGCAAGTGCGATTCCGGCTTCATGCAAGAATGAATGGCGGTAAGCAGCTGAAACCAGTTCAGCACAACCTTTGCTGCTGCTATACGGGTCATGCCCCCCCATTGGCTCGTTCTCTCGATAACCCCAGACCCATTCATTATTTTCGTAACACTTGTCTGTCGTTATGTTGAGAACAGCTGCCACTTCTGGAGTGTGACGCACGGCTTCTAACAGGTTGACTGTTCCCATGACATTACTGGAATAGGTACCTACTGGATCAAGATACGAATCTCGCACCAGCGGCTGTGCAGCCATATGGATAACGACATTTGGTGCTGTTTGCTGAATGGCCTGTGTAAGCTTGTCCTGATCGCGGATATCACCCAGTATGTGTTTTGCCAAAGCAGATTCAACCCTTGCTTCAGTAAAAATGGCAGGCTGTGTAGGTGGAGCCAGCGCATATCCAGTAACTTTGGCCCCCATCTGATGCAACCAGAGTGTAAGCCAACTCCCTTTAAAACCTGTGTGACCTGTCATAAAGACCTTACGGTCTCTCCAAAAAGAAGGTTCAATCACCAGATTTTCCATGGAGCTTTACGATCAGCCCAAAGCGCCTCTAATAAATTTTTATCTCTCAGTGTATCCATGGGCTGCCAAAAACCTTCGTGTTTAAACGAAGCCAACTGATTGTCCTTTGCGAGCTTGGTTAATGGCTCACCTTCCCAACTACTCGAATCATTCTCGATGCGATCTAACACTTTTGGTGAAAGAACAAAAAAACCACCGTTAATCCAGCTGCCGTCACCATCAGGTTTCTCCTGAAAATTCTCAACCATATTATCGGTAATCTTTAATGCGCCATATCGACCTGGCGGACGAACCGCAGTCAAAGTTGACAGCTTTCCATGCGAACGGTGAAACTCAATCAGTTTCGTGATATCGACATCACTTACCCCGTCTCCATAAGTAAAACAAAATGCATCTTCATCCTTTATATATTTGTGGACACGCTTCAGACGTCCACCAGTCATGCTGTTTTCACCTGTATCAACCAAAGTAACAGTCCACGGCTCAGCATAGTTCTGATGCACTTCCATCTTATTGTCTTTCATCGAAAAAGTGACATCTGACATGTGCAAAAAGTAATTAGCAAAATACTCTTTTATTACATAACCTTTATAACCACAGCAGATAATGAAGTCATTTACTCCATGTGCCGAATAGGTTTTCATGATGTGCCAAAGGATAGGTTTATGGCCGATTTCCACCATTGGTTTTGGCTTCAGATCAGTCTCTTCACTCAAGCGAGTACCGAAGCCTCCTGCAAGTATTACTGCTTTCATCTATTTTACCAATCGTTTTAGAAATCAACCGTTCCCAATATTCACATGCACTTTAAAGAAACAAGCGAAAAAGCAACAGACAAAAAAGTGCTGTACAGCCTGAGTTCCATCGCCCATGCCTGCAACTGACATGTCCCATAAAAATCGAAATGCGATATTATCGACATTGAACAACTGAGTCAAAACAAATTACTTACTGCACTTGATGCCATAAGTCGCTAATTATGATAAATTCTACCGGTTGAACGCACTCAATAACCGCGCAATCATTATACTTTATGAAAACCAGTGACTCACAAGAAATAAAAACAATTTATATCCATGAAGTGGGCTATTCAAAGGACGACGAAATAAACCTGCTTGATCTTATAGTGGTACTGATTCGCCACAAAATTTTGATTATAACTATCTTTACTGCCTGCATAATACTCGGCCTAACAAAGGCCTTAAATACACCAAAAACATATACATACAGAACCACCATAGAAATCGGCAGTCAGGTTGTTGGCAGTCGTATAGTACCACTTGAATCACCAAACACCTTATTAGCCAAATTAGAATATAGCCACGTTCCTCAAATACTAAACAAGCTCAGACAACAGTCACCGGATGATAAGAAAAAACATCAGATTAGATCTATTGTACCTAGTGGCAGTAAAATTGTGCTACTGGAAGCAACAGGAACTAAAGAACAAGAAGACACCTTAAAAAAGATACTCCAGCAAATAAGCCAAAAAGTTATTCAAGACCACACTCATATTTTTCAATCTTTGAAAGAAAACCTTGAAGCAACATTGAACTTGGCAAACAAAAGCCTCAATTCATTTAAAGGTAATAATAACTATACTGAAATAGTGATGAATCAGAATATTATCGAATCAATCTCATCTCAATTAGCAAATTTACGCAACACCCGAGAAATATTACCACCAACAAAGTCACTTTATCCAATTAGTAAAAATCAAAAAGCAACTATTCTTATTGCCGCTTTCACTGGCCTTTTTCTTGGAATATTAACTGCATTTTTTATCGAGTTTTTGTCACAAGTAAGAAAAAAAATCGCTACCGATAAAGCATAAATTGCCCCCCCCCCTAATCAAGTACTAGCCTTCAATCTCTTGAGGCGCATTTTATTTCATATAGTTGCGAACTTGACTCCTCTCACCAGCACCAAAAATGAAAAACCAGGTCGTGCCTGAAAAAAGCACAAGTATCAGTAACAGGAACGTCCACTTCACGATTAATCCAGGAATTACAGCACCAACCAACATGCAACCTAAAGCAATGCCTGCTGCCGAGAACAGCTTCACAGTAAAAGCAGATTTCGACATCACTAACCAATCAGCCATTACGAATAAGACTAAGGTATCGACAACAACTCTTAACAGCCAGGCAATCGCCACTCCAACGATACCGTAATCGTTTAACAGCCACCAAAGAATCAGCAGATAGAAAGGCAATTCAGCCACATGAAGCTTGGCTGTAAGATCCGGTCGACCAGCGCTCTGCACTAAACCAAAAGGCACGTTTGCATGAGCATTTAAAAACACGCCGACGGCTAAAATCTGTAGAACCAAGGTACTATTTTCCGCGAAGTCACTACCAAGCCACAGAGTAAGCCCTTCTCTGGCGAAGGTTACGATGACTAACACCGCCGGGAATAACAGCAGAAAAATATATTTAACGGTCTTGCCGTACAGCTGCGCTGCATATTCCTTATCGTGTGACAGCACCGTTGCAAACGCCGGAAACATCACACTCATAAGCGCCCCGGGGATAATCAGTAGCCGGGTGACGACTTCATAAGGTGTTGCATAATAACTCACCGCTGCCATGGTAAGCACGGCACCAATCAAGAAACGATCAAGGTACACCATTAACGGACTGATGATGTTCGACACAGTCATCCAGCCACCAAAGCTGATCAGCGGCTTAAACATCTGCCAATCAACACTTACAGACTGACGAAGCTCTGGCTCAACGCGCAGGCACA
>JAADHS010000255.1 GCA_013151745.1 Gammaproteobacteria bacterium
TTTTGTTCCGCCTATATCTCCAGAGAGAACAATCAATCTTTAATCCCTTCAGAGGCAGCTTGGTCGATATGCCATGTTACTAACCCGGATGGCTGTAAGAGTTGAATAGGATAAGTTTTTTTGTTTGGATGAGATTTTGAGAAAACTTCTTTAATTATATCAGCCTTAGGTTTTCCACTGGCTATAATGATGATATTTTTTGCGTTATTAATTATTGGCAAAGTGATACTGATTCTCCAACTATCCAGTTTTTTGACGTAGACAGCATCGACCCATTTTTCATGTTGTAGAAGAATATCTGTATCGGGAAACAAGCTGGCAGTATGCCCATCAGATCCAATACCCAGCAAAACTAAGTCGAATATTGGAACGAGCGATTCAGATTTATCCAGGTGCTCTATGAGTTCTTTTTGATATTCAGCCGCTGCAGTATGAGGGTCTTGTAATTCACCTTTTATGGCGTGAATATTAGCGCTAGGGATGGGGCAGTGATCTAATAAAGAATTTTTAACCATTAGATAATTACTGTCTTGATGATCAGGAGCAACCATTCTTTCGTCACCAAAATAGATATTGAATCCACCCCAATTGATTTCTTCACAAAAGTGCGTAGAAGCGAGTGACTGATAAATATTTTCGGGTGTGCTACCGCCTGAAAAGGCAACATTAAAAGGTCGGTATCGTTGTTCAGCACGATGAGCCAATGAGGCTATTTCCTTAGCAACACCATGACATAGTGCTTTATAACTAGAATGGATATATAGCTCAGGCTTAGACATCAGTTTATCCTTGTTTACTCTAGGCTATTCGAGAATAGAGAACCTGGGCAACGGTATCCATCGTTACTTATTTCGTGTATCGATTCACTCGTACTGTGAAAAATCTATTTGGGTCAACTATATTATGTTAAATTTAAAGCCTCTCTGTTTGCTTCATTTGTTCAAAAACTTGATTCCAAATGGTTTTTCTCGCTACGATTTCTATTTTCTGGCCACTTCCTAGATTAATGACGGTTTACTTGACAAAAATTATTTTTGCATAATAGATGCGTGTACTTACAGGATCAATTAGGTCACAGTTTAACATCAATATACCGATTCAACATGGCCAAATAATTGACTTCACACGAGTTCATAATTTAAGACAAACTTACACAGCAAAACGAGCTTGAGCAATAAAAGGGTGTTAATCTACTAAGGTAATGTAGTCCTGAGCATGAGAGGCTGTATAATTTGAGATAGAAAAAAAATACGTTTTTAATATAAATTTCTTTTTTAAAACAGTATCTTAAAGGGTTTATACGTGTTTGGTATCGCTTGACGGAGGGATGTATATTGCGTCAAAGACCGTGATATGCAATATTAAAAGTATTCTGTTGGGTGTTAGGTGACTTAAGTACTGACATTACTGTATTGTTTTTGGTCAGTGTTGTATGTGAACTACAAGTGAGATAATTTGAGGGGGGAAGAATAATGGAATTGTGGATGTGGACGATCGCTTTGGCGATGACAGTAGGTGGGTTTACGTGGGGGTTTGCATTTGGTCGTACAGGAAACGCTCAGGCGACAGTCGCGACAGGGACTAATTCTGCAGAGTTAGAGTCAGAAATGGATGCTCTGAAACAAGAGTTCTCCGGCTATCGAGAAGAGGTGACGGAACATTTTCATACTACAGCGGATTTGGTTCATGAAATGACTCAAAGTTATAAAGCGGTGTATGAACATTTAGCATCAGGATCACAAGAATTGTGCGCTGGTGAGGTTATCATTACTATGGATAAAACGGCTCAGATTGAAAGTGGACAAGCGTCTAACGAAGTGGACGCAGAGACGGTTGTGGATACAAAAACGCCCTAATCGCAAAAACGGTGGAACATGAAAATTAAAGAGGGAATATTTATTCCCTCTTTTCTAAAATAACAAAACTATATGCATGCACATTTTTTTCATCGGGCTGGTGGTTTTCACGTTCAATTTCATACCATTCAGACTCTTCCCATACAGGAAAATAAGCATCCCCTGAAAAATTATTACCTTGAATTTGAGTTAAATACAGACGCTGTGCTTTGGGTAACATTTGTTGATAAAAGGAAGTTCCACCTATTACCATGATTTCGGAATGACCTTCAGCCATGCTGAGTGCTTGTGTTATTGAGTGGGCGACCTGACAACCTGGAGCAGAATAATGGCGATCTTTTGTGACGATAATATTGATGCGGCCAGGTAAAGCCTTGCCAATAGATTCGTGTGTTTTTCGACCCATTAAAACAGGTTTACCCATAGTCACTTTTTTAAAATATTTTAGATCAGCGGGCAAATGCCAGGGTAGTTGGTTGTCTGAACCTATCAGGCGATTATTATCCATGGCGGCAATAATTGAGATTGTGGGCATTGTTTTTCCGGTTTTATATTGCGACAGGCGCACTAATGCCCGGATGACTTTGATAGTTCGTTAATTCAAAATCTTCGTAGCGAAATTCAAAAATGTTTTTAATATCCGGGTTTATTTTCATTGTGGGCAGTGGGTACGATGTTCGGCTTAATTGTAGTTCTGTTTGCTGCAAATGATTAAGATATAAATGTGCGTCTCCCAAAGTATGTATGAAGTCCCCCGTTTTTAATCCCGTGACTTGGGCGACCATCATGGTGAGCAAGGCATAAGAAGCAATGTTAAAGGGGACACCGAGAAAAATATCAGCACTGCGCTGATACAGTTGGCAAGAAAGCTTTCCATCAGCAACATAAAATTGAAAAAAAGCATGGCAGGGGGGAAGTGCCATATTATGTAATTCGCCAACATTCCAGGCGCTCACAATAATTCGTCTGGAATCGGGGGTTTCGTTTATTTGTCGAATGATTTGACTAAGTTGATCAATAGATTGACCTGATTGAGTTGGCCATGAACGCCATTGAGCACCATAAACGGGGCCTAAGTCTCCCTTTTTGTCAGCCCATTCATCCCAAATCGTGACCCCATTTTCTTTTAAATAAGCGGTATTAGTAGAGCCTTGAATAAACCACAGTAGTTCATGAATAATGGATTTTAAATGGAGTTTTTTTGTCGTGACAGCAGGAAAGCCATGATTGAGGTTGAATCGCATTTGATAACCAAAAACACTCAAAGTGCCTGTACCGGTACGATCTGTTTTAGTGATGCCATTTTCTTTAACATGGCGCATGAGATCAAGGTATTGCTGCATAGCGGTCTCTTATTGCTGTAAGCGTGTTTTGTAAGGTACATCATACCGTACTAATGAATTTGTATTATTCCGAAATCTAGGGCTACAGGATTAATGTTAGGGTAATTGATACTCATTCTTTACGTTGTACTTTTAGGTGATTTTTGTCAATAGAATATAGCATCTTACTTGTACTAGAGCATAGGGTTCGCTAATGCTCATCTAATCTTTTTGTTTGTTGGGGTTAATCATAAAAAAGTCTCTATTCTTCAATGGTATAAATAGATTTTTTTGTTATAAAGTTTGTCGTTATGTCAACAATAATGCCTTACTTTAGCCCCATAGACTTTATTTTTTGGTTGAAAAACAGCATAATACGATGCTCAGAAACAGTCTGCTGTTTGGTTTAGTCAATGACAGGCTCTGAAAACCATAGCGTAAAAAATATACGATGTGTACGCAGCAGGCTTTATAAACAAATTTTTAACGATGTAGATAATCTCTGGTTCGTTACCTGATTTTTATTCCATTTTTTATATTATTTAAGGAAAGTACAATGCATACGGGTGAATTTTTATCGCAATTTATTATGGAAGAGCAACGTCGTTTTAAAGACGCAAGTGGTGATTTTAGTGGACTGTTAAATGATATTTGCACTGCCTGTAAAGTGATATCGAATGGGGTTAACAAAGGTGCGCTTATCGGTGTACTAGGCAGTGCAGAAACTGAAAATGTTCAAGGCGAGACACAGAAAAAATTAGATATCTTGTCAAATGAAGTTTTTTTGCAATGTAACGAGTGGACGGGGCATCTGGGGGCGATGGCTTCTGAAGAAATGGATGATATTTATCCTATTCCAGATCAATATCCACGAGGTAAATATCTGTTAGTTTTTGATCCATTAGATGGTTCTTCAAATATCGATGTTAATATTTCTGTTGGTACTATATTTTCTATACTGCGTTGTCCCGATCATATTAAAGAACCGACAGCAAAAGACTTTTTATTGCCAGGGACGAAACAGGTTTGTGGCGGTTATGCCCTTTATGGTCCTTCTACTATGTTGGTATTAACGACCGGTAATGGTGTCAACGGTTTTACTTTGGATCAAAATATTGGCGAGTTTGTTTTAACTCATGCCAATATGATGATTCCAGAAGATACTCAAGAGTTTGCAATTAATGCTTCAAATATGCGGTTTTGGGAAGCGCCAGTTAACCGTTATATCGATGAATGTTTGGCAGGTACAACGGGAGTGAGAGATAAAAATTTCAATATGCGCTGGGTCGCTTCTATGGTTGCGGAAGTCCATCGTATTTTAGTTCGTGGCGGTATTTTTATGTATCCTAAGGATAATAAAGATCCGACCAAAGCAGGCAAACTTCGTCTTCTTTATGAAGCCAACCCAATGTCATTTATTGTCGAGCAAGCGGGTGGTATCAGTTCTACGGGTCGAGAGCGCATTATGGATATCGTCCCCGATGGTTTGCATCAACGTGTCCCGGTCATCCTTGGTTCAAAAAATGAAGTTGATCGTGTTGTTTCTTACCATGACGACGTTAAGGGTTAAAAACAATATTTAAATAGTTTCGCATTCACTTCTAAAAAAGGCGGTTGAGATTTTCAACCGCCTTGAATTTTTTCTTCAATCTAGAGCAGACTAAAAACCTGTTCGGCCACATCTAATGTATCGTCAATATCCTTATCAGTGTGTGCAGCAGAGACAAATCCCGTTTCAAATGCGGATGGAGCAAGATAAATGCCTCGCTCAAGCATGCCGTGATAAAATTTTTGGAAACGTTCTAGGTCACATTTAACCACTTGATCATAGCGATTGATTTTGTTTTCGTCCGTAAAAAATACACCAAACATACCGCCTACTTGGTTATAGGACATGGCAATGTTGTTTGCTTTGGCTCGTTCGACGAGGCCTGCCGCCAGTTTGTTGGTTTTTTTGTTGAGTCGGTCAAAAAAATCAGTTGTCGAAATGCCTTTCAATGTCGCTAAACCTGCTGCCATTGAGGCGGGATTTCCAGACAGGGTACCGGCTTGGTAAACTGGCCCTAATGGTGCAATTTGCTCCATAATTTTTTGTTTGCCGCCAAAAGCACCCACAGGCAGGCCGCCGCCGATGATCTTGCCTAAAGTAGTGAGGTCGGGCATGACATTATAATGTGCTTGAGCACCTCCCAGCGAGACTCGAAAGCCGGTCATGACCTCATCGAAAATTAAAACGGTTTGATATTCGTCGCACAGGGTACGCAAGCCCTCGAGAAACCCAGGTTCAGGGGGAATACAGTTCATATTTCCTGCTACCGGCTCAACAATAATGCAGGCGATTTCATCGCCCATTTTTTTGAAGGTCTCTTGAACTTGTCCAATATCGTTAAAGCTTAAAGTAATGGTATGTTCAGCGAGCGCTGCAGGAACACCGGGAGAAGTCGGTACACCTAAGGTTAAGGCGCCTGAACCTGCCTTAACCAATAAAGAATCCGAATGTCCGTGATAGCATCCTTCGAATTTAATAATCTTATCGCGCCCGGTATAGCCACGGGCGAGACGAATAGCACTCATCGTGGCTTCTGTTCCAGAGCTGACCATGCGTATCATTTCAACGGATGGAACCAGGTCACAGACTAAATTAGCCATTTCAGTTTCGATTGCCGTGGGCGCGCCAAAACCAAGACTGTTTTGTATTGTTGTGGTTACCGCTTTGATGACATCAGGATGGGCGTGACCGAGAATCATGGGTCCCCAAGAGGCGACATAGTCTATATATTGTTTATCGTCCTCATCAATCAGGTAAGCGCCTTGTCCTTTCTTAAAAAAAACGGGATCACCACCCACACCTCGGAAAGCACGTACTGGCGAGTTGACTCCGCCAGGGATATGTTTTTGGGCTGCTAAAAACAGATTATGAGATCGAGACATTTGTTTGTACCTTTTAATTTATTTAGGAGGAAATAAACCAATAAATTTTTTTGTATTATGTTGCGGATCGCCTGAACCGAATATCGAATCAATGGCGGCGAGTAAATGAGCACCTGAAGCTAATAACGATGCGCCATTTTCTGGTGTGATGCCGCCAATAGCGACAATGGGTAAGTTATATTTTTGATTCGCTATGGTTAACAATGCAGGAGATGCGAGTGCGGCATCGGGTTTATTGTATGAGTCAAAAAAGCGACCCAATGCAATATAATCAGCGCCTTGTTGATGTGCAGCAGCAGCGCGCTGCAAACTATTATAACAAGAGATCCCAATCACTGCGTTCGCGCCTAATTTTGTCCGTGCGGCCGCAATGGAATGATCCTTGAGTCCCAAATGAACACCATGAGCCTGAACAGCCAAAGCTAATTCAATGTGATCATTAATAATGAAAACAGTTTGATATTGAGCGCATAAGTTTTTTAATGCAAGAGCAATGGCGTGTTGTTGTGCTGGAGTTCGAATTTTATCCCTATATTGAATAACATGCGCACCGCCCATGAGTACCGCTTCAACTTGACTAATCAGCTTTTTATCGTTTTTTTCATCTTTAGTGATGGCGTATAAGCCCGACTTGGGAAACAAGCTTAGTTTCCTTTTTCGTTTTCTTTTTTATTCGTACTCCAGAACAACCGATTAGGTATGTGCTGTCCCATGCCTATGCGATAACCATGATCCAATGCGTTCCAAGTATATTCTTGTGCTTCGTGGATCGCTGTAAACGGTTCTAGCCCTTGAGCAAGCAGGCCAGAAATCGCCGCTGCCAAGGTACATCCAGAGCCATGGTAGTGGTGAGGAAGACGCTCCCAACTAAAGGTTTCAAGTAACCTGCGGTTGCCAAAAAGTGAATTGATAACGTGATGTGTCTTTTCGTGGGTGCCGGTAACCAGAACAAACTCACAACCACAGTCTAGTAGCTCTTGAGCGCAGGCATCGAGTGTATCCGCTTCTGTAGCCAGTATTTTTGCTTCGAGACTATTGGGTGTCAGTACCGTAGTCAGTGGAATAAGCAAGTTGATTAGCGCATTTTGTATGGCAGTATCGCTGAGCGGATCACCGTTGCCAGATGCGAGCACAGGATCTAAGACAAGCGGCACATTGGGGTAATCCGAAATAATACTATGGATTGCTTCTGTGTTATCGGCACTACCTAGCATACCAATTTTAAATGCAGCAACAGGAATATCTTCAAGTACCGTTTTTGCTTGGGCAATAACATGGCTTGCTTCAATAGGGAAGTAGGATTTAACGCTTTGTGTATTTTGTACAGTGATTGCAGTGATAACGGGAGCGGTGTGGCAGCCCATGCTTGCTAATGTTTCAATGTCAGCTTGAATACCCGCACCACCGGTTGGATCTGTCCCGGAAAAAACCATAACAACAGGAGTTGAGAGGAAATTTGACATTGCAGGCTTCCTTAGGAACTGTAAAAAAATAACTTAACATTCTACTTGTCTACCATTCCCTTGCGACGATCACCTAAGTTCGATAGGCCCCTAGCGCGAACTTAGTCCATTCCTGGATGTTTCCGGTGTTGCCCAAAGAAACAAGTATCCTGGGGTGTGTACTTGGCGACGAAATGCTACTCGGCACAAGAATGCTAAGTTATTTATTTACAGGCTCTTATCTCCTAATACACATGAGGGCAATAGTGCTTTGATATCAGTAGGGTAAATTAGAGGTAAACCGAGTCGTTGCTAAAAACTGAGTAAAAAAAGCCAGTGATATACTGGCTCAATTAATAACACTATGTAATTATTTTATAATTGCGTTAGCAATCGAAAATTATAGGCCGAGGATGAAATCAACCAATTTTTCGATGTCAGCATCAGCTACGCGAGGCGAGTATGGAGGCATTGGAACACCACCCGTAATTTCAGTCCAGTTACCTTTACCGCCGTTTTTAACTTTGTCGATTAATGTTGCGCGATCAGCCCCTTTAGCTGCAACATCTTTCCATGCAGGACCAACGACTTTATTATCTACAGAGTGACATGCTAAACAACCGCTTTTTTTAGCAAGATCTAAATCTGCACTAGCTGTACCAGCGACACCAAAAGTTAATGCTATAGCAGCAGGAACACTCAACCAACGTGCTTTCATGGTTATCTCCTTTATTAAATTATAGTCTATGTATCTTCTTTTTTGCTTTAGTTTCAAAGATGCGGCACCACACCTCCCCACAACCATTAATTGGTGGTGACTCAAATACCTGTCTCGTAATAAATAGCTTGCCAAGTAATATTTTTTATTATGGGTACCGCACCATGGGATAGCCTCCCATAAGCTTCGCGGTAATTTATGCCATGCTGATCGATGGGTGTCAAGTATAACATCGCTCATTCACTGTCTCGTTTTGGTGACAAGGCAATAGATTAAAGGTAGAATTTATTGGCGTTAACCTAGCCGGATTATTTATGATGAGGTGATCAATGGATATGAAATGATGCAAAATACTAGGTACAATGGACATTCAGGCTTGTTTGTCGATGCTATGTGGATCATGTAATTGGGTTTAGAGTCGATATAGACAATGGTGGCTCAGGAAATCAATTTGTCACGGAGGGTCGACATATCCCTTGGAAATGGGGTATGCTAATAAAAATTACAAATTTTTATTAGCATTAGTTAATGGTTTTGCTTGCAATACTTGGCCGTTTGAGCTATCTATTAAAGAAATTACTACAAACAAGGCTAGAGTCTAAAGATTTGAGCTTCTTCATGTGTTTCAACGTGGTGGTGTACCCAGAGCCATGTAAATTCAAACGATTGATTTTCTTGTATGGTTTTTTTACGCTTTTTATGAATACTATGGATGTCAGTCAATTACGATTTAAGACGCCATTTGGAGGGGGTTTTTGTGAGTAATAATATTGTTTTTATTGAGGATCAAGGTTTTGATGCCGAGGTGCTACAGGCAGAAGGACCTGTTTTAGTCGATTTTTGGGCTGAATGGTGTGGTCCGTGTAAGATGATTGCGCCTATTCTAGATGAAATTGCTGCTGAGTACTCGGGTAAGGTTAAAATTACCAAGCTTAATATCGATGAAAATCCAGCGACACCGCCCAAGTACGGTATTCGTGGTATTCCAACCTTAATGCTGTTTAAAGATGGCAATGTTGAAGCGACCAAAGTAGGCGCGGTTTCTAAATCACAATTAACAGCTTTTTTGGATAGTCATATATAATAGAAATACCCTCCCCACGAAATTAATGTATAAGTGGCGTGTTAAAAGTATGACCTTTCATGTATTCACAAAGTGATGCCTTTCGTTTGAGGAGCAAGGTGTCGCTCCATGTATTTCTCTCTCAATCTTCTACCTGAGTAACAACACAATCCAAATGCGAACCACTGGAAAGTTATCAACAATGAATCTTACTGAACTCAAAAAAAAGGCAGCGGCTGAGTTAATTGACTTAGCTCAGTCCATGGGTGTTGAAGGGATGGCGCGGATGCGCAAGCAAGACATTGTCTTTTCGATATTAAAAGCCCATGCAAAAAAGGGGGAAGATATTTACGGCGATGGTGTCCTGGAAATTTTGCAGGATGGTTTTGGCTTCCTGCGTTCTGCCGATTGTTCCTATTTGGCAGGTCCTGATGATATCTATGTTTCACCCAGCCAGATTAGACGTTTTAGTTTGCGAACTGGCGATACCGTAGAAGGAAAAATTCGTCCCCCGAAAGAAGGTGAAAGATACTTTGCGCTGCTTAAAGTTAATAAAATTAATTTTGAGTCTCCAGAAAATGCAAAAAACAAGGTAATGTTTGAAAATTTAACGCCTTTATTTGCAAATAAGCGGTTTACCATGGAGTTAGGGAATGGCAGTACAGAAGATATTACTGCGAGAATAATAGACCTCGTCTCGCCAATAGGTAAAGGTCAACGTGGCATGATTGTATCCCCTCCTAAGGCGGGAAAAACGATGATGCTGCAAAATATCGCGCAATCAATTACGGCGAAACATCCAGAATGTTTTCTTATGGTTTTATTGATTGATGAGCGGCCAGAAGAAGTGACGGAAATGGCTCGTTCAGTGCATGGTGAAGTGATCTCCAGTACCTTTGATGAGCCTGCCAGTCGTCATGTTCAGGTTGCGGAAATGGTAATAGAAAAGGCCAAGAGATTGGTTGAACATAAAGTCGATGTGGTTATTTTGTTAGATTCCATTACTCGATTAGCGCGGGCTTACAATACGGTTATACCTTCTTCAGGCAAAGTTTTGACGGGCGGGGTTGATGCTAATGCACTGCATCGACCTAAACGGTTTTTCGGTGCGGCGAGAAACGTAGAAGAAGGGGGGAGCTTAACCATTTTGGCAACCGCTTTGGTTGATACGGGGTCGCGAATGGATGATGTTATATTCGAAGAATTTAAAGGCACTGGCAACATGGAATTGCATCTTGATCGCAAAATTGCTGAAAAACGTATTTATCCTGCCATTAATATTAATCGTTCTGGTACCCGTCGTGAAGAGTTGCTGACCAAGCCAGATGAGTTACAAAAAATGTGGATCTTAAGAAAGCTGCTTCATCCTATGGAAGAAATAGGGGCGATGGAATTTTTGCTAGACAAGCTTAAGGCGACAAAAACCAATAACGATTTTTTTGAATCCATGAAGCGTTAAGCAATTTTTTATTTTCGGACAGCCTCCTAGATGCGATATGCGGTATAAGTCATTACTTTTGATACGATAGACATCATTATTTTAACGGGTGCGGGTAGCTTTGCTCCACCTGCTTCCAGTGCGGTCGTGGCGTGATGGAGTTCATCCTTTTTCATTTGTTCCAGAATGGCTTTGCTCTTTTGGTCGTCTTTGGGTAAGTTGTCTAAATGGGAGTTGAGGTGACGAACGACTTGTTTTTCTGTTTCGGCAACAAACCCTAAGCTCCATTTATCGCCGGCGGCACCGGCGATGGCACCTATTGTGAAAGAGCCGACGTACCACAGGGGGTTGAATAAACTGGTTTGCTTGCCTAATTCTTCTACTCTTTTTCCACACCATATGAGATGGTCATTTTCTTCAATTGCAGCCTGCTCCATTTTTTCTCTAACCTCAGGTAGTTTAGCGGTAAGTGCTTGGCCTTGATATAAAGCTTGAGCCGAGACTTCGCCAGCATGATTAATACGCATCAAGCTCGCTACATGGCGTTGTTCCTTTTTTGACAGAGCGTAGTCTTCGTATTGATCTGCGGGGTTGGCGCGCTGTGTTCCTGTAGGTGTTGTGCATAAGGTTTGCAGTGCGTTATTGGCGCTGATTAAAAGTCGGTCTAGGGGTGAATAGTTTCTTGTGGTCGTCATGTTATTCGATGTCCGTTTTGTAGATTATTTCGTACCTCAATCCTGAAAATAAGATCTCTTGTGGGATCCAGGGAGGCTTTCTTGTTCTTGGGCAGCCTCCTCTTGATATAGATAGTTATTATAGGCGCAATTGTCGCTCAAGAATAGTAATGGGATGTAATACTTCGATATGATTATGGTGTGGTGGTAGACCCGCAGCAAGGTGAAGTGCGCAACCTATATTGGATGTTGCAATGATTTGAATATTGTCGAGTGTGAGCAATTTTGATGCTCTGAGTAAATCGGCCTTTTCTGGATGGGTCAGCATGTGTGTTCCTGCTGCACCACAGCAGTGCTGATTGTTGGGTAGCTCAGATAGTTTTATTTCGGGGATAAGCTTTAAAAGCTCATAGGGTGCTTGTTGTTGTTTAAGTACATTCCTCAGGCTACAAGGGTCATGAACGGCGATCTGTTTTGCCAATGGCGCAAACAGGTTGGTTGTCAGTCGGTTTTCCGCGAGTAAAAAATGGCTAATATCTCTAATACGAAATGTTTTTTTTTGATTGGCTTCTTTTTTGCTTGAAAAATACAGTGGTTCGGCTAGTGTGGTGGTGCAGCCTGAAGCAATGGACAAAATGGTCTGAATGCCTGATTTAGAAAAACAGTTATAGTTGTTTTGTGCTAGTTTATTGGCGGATTTTGCATGGCCTGTATGCAAGTGCAAAGCACCACAGCAGTTTTGTGAGCGGGGAATGTGAACCTCGTAACCCAGCTTTGTTAAGAGTCGAATGCTGGCTGATAGTGTTTGGTGATCGACTTCTTGAGCAATACATCCGAGAAACAGGCCGACGCGAGCACCAGGCTTTTTTTTAGGATAATAAACTGATTTCCATTTAGGGCGGTGTTGTAGTGATGGCAAGTATTGTTCCAGACGCTCGAGTTTGAATGCTTGTAGTAAGCCTGTTTTTCGAGCAAGAGAGGGTAGTTTTAGATGCTGTGCAAAGCGAAGAAATTTAAAAAAAAAGTGTATTGAATATCCGCTTTGGGCAAGTAAATTTATTACGTATAACGGGATTTTATTTTTATCTTGACCAAGGTGGGTACGTGTTTGATCTAAGAGGTATCCATAATTGACTTGTGATGGGCAAACGGCCTCACAAGCTCGGCATCCAAGGCAGTGATCCAAGTGTTGACGTAGCGGTGTATCTGCTTGGAGTTTATTGTTCCATAGCCCGTTCATTAATGCCAGTCGTCCGCGCGGTGATTCAGCTTCCAGGTTCGTCATCTTGTACGTAGCGCAGTATTCTGAGCATAGACCGCACATGACGCAGCGATCCAGCTCCTTTTTGATTGCTTTTTTTTGTAGGTGAGCGAGATTGAGAATTGTGCTCATATTTTTTCCTGATCGATGAATGTTTAACGTTGAGTGTAATGTAAAATATTTTAAAAAACAACAGTTAAGGAGTGAATATTGTTTGTTTATTGAATGTTTAACAAAAATAAGAGATAATGTTAAACACTTTTAGGTGGTTTACCTAAAAGCAATATAATAGATGAGGAAAAATACCATGAGAGAAATGGCGAATAAATATGCACAAGAAATGCGCGGTCGTGCTATGGCGCAGGCGAAAAAACGTAAAGAAGAATTTTTAGGCGCACGAGTACCTAAAGGGTTGCGAGACAAGGTCATTCAGTCTGCAGAGGCGCAAGGCATATCGGTATCGATATTGATTCGTAAAATTCTGGAAAAGGCATTTGAGGGGGATACAGCAGCAAGTGTTTCTGTCAATCAGCAACAACAAACTCCGATGGATATTGCGCAACGATTTCCATCGGTTCTAGGTTGGGATTCAATCATTTTAAACCAAGGCGTATCGTGCTCTGCATGTTGTTGTGGGTTATCGGCAGGGAGTCATGTTACTCTGGGACTATCGGCGACCGGGGGAAGCCCTATTGTGCTTTGTGATCACTGCAAAGGATCTGCATGATGATTCTGAATCACTCAGTTGATCCATTTTTGGAAAGCGTTAATTAAAGGTATTGATTTTGATTAAACGCTGGAAAAAGGCTGACGATTCTTGTTTTTCTACGAGTTATGGCCAAATTATTTTCATAGTCGCGCTATATTTATGGGGGGGATCCCATGCTATTGCGAGTCAAGGTGGCTCGACTGTAGCGGCGATGCCGAACGCACTTCCGTTTAATTCGGCTGCGCTGTATCTCGATACAAAGATCACGAAGGGGCAACTCATCGTGCTGGCTCAAACAGCGTCTTTGCTTCCCAGGTCGGAGTCAAAAATAAATCGAGAGGTTCTGGCCGAGTATGCTGCCGAAGCCTTGGCAAAAAAGCATTTGAAAAGTCTGCAAAATAAAGATTCTGGGCTCATCCGGGTTGAGCGAAAAATAAAACATCTTACCCGTGTGTTTTTAGGCCCCTTTCAAAATCGGCTTGAGGCGCAGCCCATTTTGGATGATCTTAAACAGCGTCGTGTCTTATTTAAATTTAGTTTTGATGATGAATTGCAGGCTTACGTGATTCGTCTAGGCGCATTTGAAAAAGATCAAGATGTAGAGCGGTTTAGTTCTCAATTGGAAAAATTAAAAATTGGTGGTGTAAAAAAAACGCCGGTTATGTTGAATTTTTATCAAGTTGTTAGAATTACGATACCGCAAAAAACCCCGAAAATTGTCGATGCTCCCAAGGTTTCTCCTCCTCTTGTTGAGCCTCCTAAAGTCAAGACGGTGGAACCGCCCAAAGTCAAACCTGTTGAACCACCTGAAGTTGTGGTGATTTCAGTACCTCAGTTCGTGGAACCTTCGGTGGAAATTGAGGGCTTGGGCATAGAGGGATTATTTATTGATGATGGCCCTCGTGATGATCAAGAGGAGAGTGAGCCATCTATTTGGGCTGATTTTGAATGGAGTGGTTTTTATCGAAATGAAACGGCTTATCGTTATCAGGAGCCTCGCAGTATTAGTAAAGCAAGAAATACCTTATACCTCGATGCACGTTATCCAGTAACAGATAACATTGAATTATTTGCTGCCGGTTGGGCTTATTATGACTTAGCCTATGATTTATTTAATTATAGAACGATAGCGGCTCGTGTAGAACGAAATGATGAGGAACCATTGGTATTTATAGAGCGTCTTGATCAAGAAAAAGACAGTAATGTTAAAGAAATTAGAGAATTATATGCTGATTTTTTGTTTGATGGTCTGGATCTTAGAGTCGGCAAACAATTTATTGTTTGGGGCGTTTTGGAAGGCGTGCGCATTGTCGATGAAATAAACCCGATAGATTTTCGAGAGCTGATCAATCTTGATTTGTTGGATTATAGAATTCCGCTGTGGTCGCTTAAATTGGATTATTTTCGGGAAGATACGTCCTATCAACTCGTATGGATACCTGACTTACGGTTTAATAAACCGGCTCCGCGGGGCTCGGAATGGGAGTTATTGCAAGATGTCTGCGTCGGTCAAGCAGAAGAAATTTTATGTATTGATTCTAGCCCTGAATCATGGACCCTAAAGGATTCAGAAATTGGTCTTAAAATAGATACCTATTTGTGGGATACGGAACTTTCTTTCAGTTATTTTTATACTTGGGATGATTTTCCCGTTATTTTTCGCTCTATACGTGTTGATGATAATACCGTGCCTCCGGCATTTTACCCACTGTATACGCGCATTCATATGTTTGGTGCAACGGCAGTCAAACAGTTGGGTAATTATATTCTTAAAGGGGAGTTAGCTTATGTCACAGGTAAATATTTTGGTACCAGAAATGTACCGGATCGTGATGCTAACGGTTATTTAGATGATGATGGCGAGTTGATTCGCAACCATTTTCGCTGGGGATTGGGGACGGAATTTAATATGATGGGTATGGATGTGTCGCCGGGCATCGCACAATGGGTCATTTTGGATTACGACGAATCGATTATGCAGGAACGTTTGGATACGTCGTTCTTTCTGTTTGTACGTAAAGAATTGCCCGAAAAAGCCGCGGTTTTTCAGATGTTGGCCATTTATCTTGTTAGCTTAAAAGAACTTTTACTAAAACCGGAAATTACTTTTCAATTCAGTGACAATTTGCAATTGGGTATTGGCTTGGATTTGTTTTACGGGCTGAAGTCTGACTTTGGCTCCAATCAATCGCAAGTCACATCTGCTGTCTTTGATCCCAATGCGGCGAGAGCACAATTCATAGGAAATTTTAATAATAATGATCGCATCTATTTTGATTTTAAATATTCATTCTAGCCATAATCGGCGATAGGAGAGCACCCATGTTAAATTATTTTTATTCTATGGTTATTCGTTCTCCAAAAATAGTGCTGGCGCTGTTTACTGTGATTACTATTTATTTAGCAACTCAGTTACCGACCTTGGAATGGGAAACGGATGCTCGTGTTTATATGCCAAAAGGGCATCCTGCCATTGTGTATGATGAAAAAATAGAGCACCTGTTTGGCGCTAAAGATGCCGTTATTATTGGTATTGTTAATGAAGAAAAAGGTATTTTTAATCCTGAAACTCTGGCTTTAATTACTCGTGTTACTGAAAAAGTGGCCGCCTTGGATGGCGTCATCGCAAATCGTTTAATTGATGTTGCTTCTTTGTCTACAGCCAGTTTCTTTTTGGGTACGGATACGTCGATTGGTGCGAAACGACTGATGCCCTATCCGGTTTCGTCAATCAGCGATATAGAGCAACTGAAAAAAGAAGTTTTTGACAATAGCGACTTATTCGTTGGCAATATTGTTTCAGCAGATGGCAAGGCGACAATGATTCGCGCCAAGCTCAAAGAAGGGATCGCGAATCGTTATCAAACTTATTGGCAGATCAAAGGCATTATTGCTGCAGAAACAGGAGAAGCAGATTGGGAAGGCGCGGATTGGAGTGACAAATGGTCTGAAAACGGGAGTCAAGGCGATTGGAATACCGAAAACGCTGATCGTGAGAGCAAAAACGAAATTGAGGCTGAGAATGAAACGCCACCAGCCTGGCCTGCTGCTGAGCAGAACGTATGGCCGACTGAAACCTCTGCCGGAATAGAGAACGGTGATCAGTTTTACATGGCAGGTCGTCCGGTCATCGAGGTGGGTTCAGGCTTGGAAGCGCTATCGGATTTAAAAATAATGATTCCGCTATTGCTTGCGGTGATTGCTTTAATGCTTTTTGTTGTGTTTAGAACCAGTCGAGGTGTGTTGTTACCTCTGGCCGTTATGACCGCCAGCATTATCTGGACTATGGGTATTATGGCGCTTTTAGATGTGCCTATGTACACCATTTCAACCATGTTACCTGTGATTCTAGTCGCCGTTGGTGTGGGTGATGGCATTCATTTAATGAGCCATTATTATGATAATGTATTAACTGACCCACATCGAGAGGGCGGCGTTATTATTGGCGAGGTATTAAATGATATTGGTCCACCTCTGATCATAACTTCGCTGACTACAGCCATTGGTTTTTTGTCCCTGTGGTTTGCGGAAATGCCACCTTTTAAAATCTTTGGTTTATTTACCGTGCTGGGTATCGTGCTTTGCTGGTTTCTTTCGGTAACATTGATCCCTGCAGTATTAACCCTGCTGAAGCCCAAGGTTGGGGGATATCTGCAAAAACGTCGTTCTCTACGGGTGCGTGATGAGCAAAACCAGCTTGTTAAAGCTTTGGTTTCATGGGGCGGCACGGTATTAAAGCGCCGAAATATATTTGCCATTATCGTGGGCGTGATCGTTGTCGTATCAGCTATTGGTGCGAGCAAGCTCTATGTCAATTCAAGCTGGATGAGTGATTTCAGAGAAAATAGTGACGTTTTTGTTGCGAATAAATTAGTCAATGATCGGTTCTCTGGGGCTATTACGCTTAATGTTGTTATCGATGGTCAGCGTGATGGTGCTTTGAAATCTCCAGAATTGCTACGTGCTATAGAAGGGTTGCAGGTTCATGTTGAGACACTTCCTTTTGTGGGTGCTTCACTTTCCGTTGTTGATTATATTAAAAGTATGAATAAAAATCTTCATTCTGGTGATCCGGCTTATGATGTTTTACCTGAAACTCAGGCTGAAATATCGGAGTATTTATTTTTGTTTTCTATTTCAGGGCGACCTGAAGAGCTAGATGAAGTTTCTGATTTTAACTATCGGCAGGCTAATGTCAGTATTCAGGTAAAAACCGATCAAACTCTACATTTGGCTGCTATTGTTGATTCTATCAATACTTTTGTTGATAAGCGTTTTAAAGACTTAGATGTGGAAGTCAATCTCGCTGGGTCGGGTAACAATTCTTATATTTGGGCTGATCTGCTGATCAGTAGCCAAACCTCGGCGATTGTGTTGTCAAAAATAGGTATATTTCTATTGGCGAGCCTGCTCTTTCGGTCTTTGTTAATCGGCTTGTTTGTTGTTGCTCCCGTTACACTGACAACGTTGATGGTTGGAGGGGCGAGTGGCTTTTTAGGTATTCCGTTAGATGTTTCTACCGTGCTTGCTGCGGGTGTCGCTATCGGTGTGGGCGTCGACTATGCCGTTCATTACATATTTAGATATATGCGTGTTCTTAAAATCGAGGGTAATCACGAAATCGCAACCCAAGCAGCAATGCGTGGTGTGGGTAAAACGATCGTATTTAATGCGACAGTGGTCACCGCTGGCTTTTTAGTTTTGTTGTTTTCGGTTTTTCCACCGCACGTGAAGTTAGGCGCGTTCGTTTCGTCGTATATGGTTGTCAGTTGTGTCGTGGCGCTATTGATTCTTCCGGTGTTATTCTCGTTTAGTCGCAATGCCATCCTCAAATTAGTCAATGATCGTGCAAATTAAGGCTGGAGGGAAAAGAGCGCTGGCTTTTTTCTTGTTGGCGCTACTGAGTACAGATTTGTTGGCCCAAACGGCACGAGGAAAATGGAGTATAAGTCCTATTATAGGTCTTCATTCCCCAGCGCTCGACGTGCTCAATGAACGAGGATTTAAAGCGCCGGTGACAGGAATAGGAGATACGGAGCGTCCAGAGACCGAAGCGGAGCCGCAGAGAGACACAATTTCGGTTCCAATAGGTTTTGATAATGATTTGGAGGCTATTGGTACAAACGCCAATGTGGGGCTGGAGTTTCAATGGGTGCAGAGCGCCAGACATGAGTTTATTATGGGAGGAAGCACGTGGGAAGGCGATTCCAGTAGCAGTACAAATGGACAGCTGCCGGTGCAAGGTAATGTGCATAATGTTGACTATGTGCGTCGCGCGAAAATATCATATAACGAATTTTATTTTGGCTGGCGATATAATTTTCGTTTTAAGGAAACTAAAAAATACAGATTATATAGCCGTATTACATTAAATGAGCTATTTGATGTCGACTATAGAGAAGAACATGTTTTTAGCATCCCTCCTGGCGGTCTTGACGTTGATGAAGTGAAGCGAATTTTCATTGTAAAAGGACAAACAACGGGGGTATTGATGTTTCAGTTTGGTCTGGGAGGGGAATACTTTCTGAGCAAAAAAATGTCAATCGGTATGGAGGCGGGTTATGTGATTTCTCCACAGTCTTTTGAATTAAGTTCGACCGCTCTAGAGAGTGATGAACAACTTGGGGATGGTTTTGCCTTGGTTTTACCGGTTCATCCTCGAAATATCAATGCGCCTTTGGGTGCCATTGATCCCAATACGGAGGCCTCTCAAAATTGGACTCAGTTAGCCAAGCCTGTACCACAAGATATGAAATTGCGCTTTGACGGCTGGAAGCTGGCATTGAAATTTACTATTTATTATTAACATTTAATTCTTAAAAAATGCGTACGAAATAACTTGGCCATTATGTATTTAAAAATAAAACATGCGGCACACTTTAGCTGTACACCCTTGGTATTGATGTTGTGTGTTTCGTTTTTTTTGTATATTAATAATATGTCTGTTGCTGTTGCTCAGAATAAAAATCAAAATGCTATGGTTGATTTATTACAACAAGGCCGGACAGAAATGGAAGAAAAAAATTATGCTAAGGCCATTGTTACATTTAATGAAGTGATAAAAATAAACGCCAAACATGTAGAAGCCCATTTTCGTATTGGTACCGCCTATTGGCGTCAAAGGAAAGTAAAAGAGGCGCTTAGCTACATGAATAAAGCGATCGAATTCGACCCAAAAAATGTGTCACTAAAATTATCCTTGGCCGGTTTCTATGAACAAGTGAAGATGATTAATCGGGCGATTGAACAATATAAACAAATTATTGCTTTGGAAAAAAATACTAAACAGGCACGTACCGCGGAGAAGCGTTTGAACTTGGCTTTAGTGAAGGCGTATGCGGCAGGAGGAGATGTTGATACTGCCTTGCAATTGTTAAATTCGATGCTAGAAGAGCATCCAGGTGACCCTCGTGTTTTACAGCATTTGGGTTTTGCTTACTTGCTTGCAAAGCGTTATGAAGCCGCGGTAGCCATTTATGAAAATGTTTTGGAGTCTGAACCAAATAGTGACTCTGCACATATGAACCTGGCGGGTGTTTATGAAAAAATGGGTGACCTTGAGAGCGCAATTTCTCACCTTGAGGCCGTTGCCAAAGGGCCAGCCAGTGCGGGGAGAAAAGCAGAAGCGAAGATTCGTGCCGAGCTTTTTCGAGCTACAGTGGCTCAGGATAAAGGCGATCTTGACGGTGCGGTTCTTTTTTTAAAGGAAATTTTAAAATTCAGGCCGGCTCATGCCGTAGCGAGTAACCGTTTGGCTGCAGTTTACAGAGCTCAAAATAAATTTGATTTATCGGAAGAAATTTTACTGGAATCTATTAAACTGGTTCCAAAAAATATAGATGGAAGACTGAATCTGGCTTCGTTATTTTTACAAAGAAACAACCTGTTAGATGCCGTATGGCATCTGGATAATATTTTAAACACGGCACCGGATACAAACACAGGGAAGCAAGCCAAAGCATTAATGCAGCAGATTGCTGAGCGAGTAGGCCAAAATATTCAGCAGATAAAAAATGCTGCTGTCAGTAAGTATAATTTGATAGATTTTCTTGAGAAAGAGCCAGAAAATGCGAAGGCGAGATATCAATTAGCCTTGATTTATTTTAAACAAGGAATATATAAAAAAGCATTGTCGGCATTTGAAAAAGTTCGGGAAATTGATCCTGGTAATGCTGGTGTTTATTTACATCTGGGCGAGTTGTATTCTAAAAATCGAAAATATGCGGAATCGGCGACGGCATTTGCAAAGCATCTTGCTTTGAGCGAAAACATACAGAACCTGGATCGTTTGAAACTCGCTTATGCGACGGTGCTGGGCCAACAATTTTACGAAGAAAAAAAACTGGAACAATCGTTGTATCAGTTTCGGCGTGTATTAAAGTCTCAGCCAAAAGATACCTTGGCAAGTTATTATTCAGCGCTCATTTTATCCAGGCAAGGGGAGATTGAAGAAGCGGCCAGTTTGTATGAGGCAGTTATAGAAAAAGCACCTAACCATATTGGCGCACATTCGAACATTGCCATAATTTATGAGCAATTAGAAAAAGAAGAAAAAGCTTTAAGCCACTATAGAAAAATTCTGACTACGGAACAAACTAAGCAGGTGGTAGACAATGCAGAAAAGAGAATTGTTTTTTTAGAGAAAAAAATTAATGGCCTGACAACGACAGCAAGCTATGCTATGACGGTCGATAATAATAGCAATCTGAGTGAGACTGAACCGGATGAAGAGTATTACTCAACATTAAGCGCAAGTTTTTTATATCGTTATAAGTATAGTGATGTGATTCGTACTGGTATTCGTTATGCTCCTTCTTATTCGACATACCATATTGGTCAGTACGATTTTTATAACCAGTTAATTAGTCCTTTCGTTGCTTATGAACGCAAAAAAAATAAAGCAACATTAACTTATAGTTACAATAAGCTGCAGGGTATATTAAACGAGCAAAATATTAATAATACGCAATCATTCAAGCTGGATTGGAATCATACCCTCCGTCAAGGGAGAACCTCTGATTTGTCGATCTCTTTTCGCCAGTATGAAGCGGCTACTTCGAGTCTTTTTGATGCCAGTACATGGACGCTGGCTGGCGTATACCAAAGAAGTCTGGGTAGCGGCTATTCGGATAATTTTTCTTATACCTATAACTTGAATATGAATGACAATTCACAAAATGTAGATGCAGCGTATCAGTCACATCAATTGTCTTATTCACTTAACAAGTGGTTGAGTACCTCAACATTTGCAAGTTTTTCTATTTCGGGGCGTCTGACAGGTTATGATGAGCTAGATAGAATTGCGCTTGAAAAAAGAAAAAGTGCATTTGTTTCGATTAGAGGCAGTATAAACTATCGGCTTAACCAGGCGGTTAGGTTGTTTGGCAATATCAGTTACCAATTTAATGACGCAAATCTTCCTATTTTTGTATGCCCGGCCAGAAACGAAGACGGTTCGCAGGTGACGCGAGAAGATTGTCGACCATTAAACAGTACCGATATTATTGGCGCACCTCAGCAAAGCGCTTCTTTGGGAACGTTTAGCAAAACTATTGTTGGTTTTGGCATTTCAGTGAGTTTTTGACCTAAAAAAACCACCAGCCTGATTTTTTTTGAAAATGTGGTTCGCATTTTTTTAATTGATTTATATAGCGTTGACTATGTAAGTCAACTTTTTTTGCAACCTTGATCAGCCATGGTTTTTTCATATAAGATTTTTTTTTAAAGCCGGCTTGTCCTTCATGATAGGCTAAATATTGTAAATAAGTATCCCATTTTGAAATTTTTAACAGGCCGTGGCTGCGACGAATATACCAGCCAATAAAATCTATGGCATCTTCAAATGAGTCGCGGTCTGCCCATGAGTTGCCTGTTGCCTTTTGATATTGTTTCCATGTTCCGTCTATTGCTTGGGCGTAGCCATAAGCCGAAGTAGGCCGAAACATAGGGATAAAACCTAGAAATTTGTTTCTGGGTGGTTTGGCATCCGCATGAAAATGAGATTCTTGCCGAACAATAGCCATGGTGACATGGATAGGTGCACCCCAACGTTCGTAGGCCTCTTTTGCATTGGGGTACCAGTCGGGTTTTTCCTTAAATATGGAGCAAATGTCATTGACATCTTTTGGTGGTAACTGAACGCAAGCGCTAAGTATCGTTGTGCAACAGAGCAAAGTAATAAGTTTATGGGCGCGGGCTGAGTTTTTCATACTTTTAGGCATCAATGATTTTATAAGGTTGTTGATTAAAAAAGTAGGACTTAAGGGCGTAAAAGATCCGTATTTTCCCTTATATACAAAAATAAAAAAACAGACTTTAATATCTTGGACTTTTTAAAATCAACTTGTCAAATTTTTTAGCAGGAACTTGTTCATGTAATGAGCTGGTTTGCGGCTGAGGTTGCAGGTTTGCATGATGTTGATCATGTTTATAGTTAAGTCGTTCGTTTGGGTAGCACTGGAAAGTGGTAATAATTAAATCAATATACCCGTAGCGTTCGAAATTCAGGTGTTGAGAGAGTGTCTATTCATTTTCTGGTAAGTCGAAATGACGAGGTGTAGCGAACATTGCGAGATGTTTGCAGTAGCCAGGGAATGAAAGGCTGTGCAATCCACCTAAATTTTAGTCACTTTGTTACTGCGCACTCATCTAATACAGAGTACGTTTTAATGACAGAAAACTTAGTGCATGAATCCTGTTCGTTGAGGATGTAGAACTGTTGTTGCTTTCAGCAGATGATTTGTCATAAGGAAAAGACTAAATAATATGGATATGAAAAAAAGACGCACCGTTTTTGCTGCGGGGCTGGTATTCAGTGTGATGGCTCTACCAATGGCAGGAGCCCAAGATCAAAGTGCCAAATTAAAAAATGCGATGGAAAAACAGGTTGCGCTGGGTATACAGGCGGTTCCTAAAGCTTTTACTGATCAGGTCATTCGAGCTGCATCATCTAAAGCCTTTACTGATCAGGCTATTCAAACCGCATCATTACGGACGTTACCCGGCCCAAATCCATTTCTTAGTAAAGTTGTCGACCTCACCAAGGTTGATTTTTATAGTTGGCGCATGGCGGTTGCATCGCAAGCTGTTGCTGCTCAAAAAACTCGGGATGCTGCCCAGGACAATTTTCAAGTTAGTGATCTCCAGCCCCTGGTCATCGATGAACTTGAGCCTGATAGTCTCTCTGGATTGAATGACACATTGGCCACGAAAGAACTCGTCAAGGGGTTCGGTACGGATACCAATCCAAAAGCTCGAATTCTTGGTGTTCTCGCTCCATTAAGGGATGTTTACACGGACTTTCCCGGTTTTGCTGAATTTAATGGCGTTGATGGGGCGGATGATGGGGCCATCCCGTTTGCCAATGAAACGGGTGTCGCCACCAGTTTCGGTGCCATACAAACCAGTGGCATCATCGGTGACGGTGCCCATGGCAGTGCAGCCAGCGGCACTGGAGATTTTGACTTTTATCGTGTCGAGCTTTTGTCAGGGCAAAGCATAATCGCAGATACGGATATCACAGGCGATCTGGATTCAGTGCTCGTGATTTATAACGCTGCGGGCGAAGTGGTTGCTGTGAATGACGATGACGGTGTGACTTTAGCGAGTAAATTGACCTATACACCCGCCGAGGCGGGGACGTTTTTTATCATGGTATCCGGGTTTGGTGAGGGAATCATTTTTCCTGAAGATCCATTTGATCCTGCAAGCGGTCTTGGAGTCGGTAGCGAAGGTGCATATGAGCTGCTCATCACGACAGCCAAACCGGATATTGACGTTTATGCTGTCGATCTCAGGGCTGGGGACGTTCTCGGCGCAACCCTCCAAGGGGCGGGGAGCCAGCTACAAATTTTTGAACCCAATGGTACTGAGGCCATAGGCTCGTCTCAGGATCTTAGTGCGCTCTATCCCGTCGCGTCTCCGTTACCAGGTGGTGGCAACGCGGTGGTGGCTTATACTGCTTCGGTCGATGCGCAACACTTTATTATTATTAGTGGTAATACTGAGGGAAGCTATGAAGCCATTTTTGAAGTGTATCGTGCCGGATTAGAGGACGAGCCTCGTGGCTCAGTGCAAACCATTTTTCTTGATTTCGATGGCGCGCGGGTACAGACGAGTGTGTTTGATGGACCAGGACAACGAGATTTCACCGGGCTGGCTGCTTTTCTCGGTGGCTGGGGGCTTCGTTCTGACGACGAAGATTCGCTTATTGATGCCATTGTGAAGGTTGTCAAAGAAAACCTCCATGACGATTTGAAAAGACGCGGTCTTAACGAAAAATTTGGTGTGAAAGTTTTCGATAGTCGCAACCCATATATTGAATTTGGCTCCGATCAGGTTAGTCGAGTCGTCATCGGGGGTACAATCCAGGAATCGGGTATTGAAACATTCGCAGCCGCCTCTTCAATCGACCCAGGTAACTTTGGCTACGAGGACGATGCGTTTGTATTGCTCGATCTGTTGAGTGCGCCGGTTCCTTCTCCATTTTCGATCAACACGTATTTCGCAGAAAATGCCGATACTGAGGATCGTATCAATTTTGTCGCCATAGGGGTTGGCAATCTCGTTGCTCACGAGATCGGTCATTACCTTGGTAGCTACCATACCGATGAATCCAATAATACTCTGGATCTTATGGATGAGGGGGGTAATCTGGCCAATATATTGGGTGTTGGTGACGATCTGGTATTCGGCACCGATGACGATATTGATATCGACTTTGGTCAGGACAGTTTTTCATCATCCGAGGGGCTTTTTACGGGTATTGAAGACACGCTCAATAACTCTGCGTTTGGTCTTACTGTCAATCATTGTCGGTCTGGCCGCTGGCCGATTTTGTGCTAAACGAAGCTCTGATTGGCGTTGAGGGGGGGCTGAAATAATGCAGTCACAGCGCAAACGTAAAAGCGGAGGATCGGAGTAAAAACAAACTCATGACGGTGTCGCGAATGGGCGCGGCATCGCCATGGGTTCTCTAGCTGAAGAGGAAATGATTAATCGCGATGTTCAGCGGAGTTTCGTTTAAACCATCCGTGTTTATGGTGTTGTTTTTTGTGCTTATGGGTATCTTCATCCTCCTCCTTTATTATACGGCGCATCCAGTCCGCCACTGCAAGGCCTATCGCTTCTGGTTGGTCTTCCTGCAGGTAGTGAAAACCCTGTCCTACGAAGACGGTTTCAAGGTTTTCGATCAGCGCAATGTAAGCTTCAACAATATCTGATGTCACTGCTATACCGGGTTTGGCGTAGAGCAATAGAAGCGGTAAATCCGTTTTTCTCATAAATTTTTTAATTTTGTTCAGTGCCTTTACGTTTCTTTTGGGCTGACCTTCAATAGGAACCTCTTGTGGCCAGACAAACATAGGTTTGCGAGAAAGTTGATCTTGGTACGGCTCTCTATAATGCGTCATTTCTATTTCTGTTAAAGATCGATTAACAGCTTGGGGTAAAACCTGTTCAATAAACCCGTTTTGTTCGATGATAAACTGTCGACCTAATATTGGGTCTTTAAGAAATTGAAAAAAATCTGCGGTTTGTTGAGGAAGGCGGTCGTAATAATTTGGAAATCTTGGTGGTAACAAGCCTTCCATAAAGGCTATTCCCTTAACATTATTTTCGTTACGGCGAGCGTATTCAAACCCGAGTGCAGCTCCCCAATCATGTATGACTAAGGTTATATTTTCCAGGCCTAAGGTTTCAATGAATTTTTCCAGATAGGCGTAATGATCTTGAAATGTGTAATCAATATCTGGTTTGCTGGATTTACCCATGCCCACAAGATCCAGAGCAATGGCACGACCCGAATCTGAAACAAGTGGGATTATATTTCGCCAAAGATAAGATGACGTTGGGTTGCCGTGAATAAATAAAATAGGATCTCCATGACCTTGTTCTACGTAATGGATTCGGGCATCCATTACATCGACGTACTGGCTTTCATAGGGAAAGTCCGATGATATTTCTGGGTGGGGTAATTTATAATTTTCAGCCGCAGAAGCATTGGCCAGGTTTGCTCCTGCTAATACAAAAGCAAGGACAACCAGAAAGCGTAAATTCAAAATTTGTATAAATTCCATTTTTTTATTTCCTTTTTATGTCGCGATTCCATGTTTTTTTGAGGTAGGTTGATGTGAAATTTTCAAAGTTTTTGTCGTGTTTAAGTCCATATAAATGAAGTCACTTCTTTAAGTGGCAGACAAGGCAGCTCTAATACGTTATTCTCGGCAAGACGTTTATCAACAAACGCTTGCCGAGCATCGTGCTAATGTTATTCGTGGCAGCAGGTTCCACTTGGGTCATAAGGCATATCCCAGTTCGGGGACAGTTTATAGTCGACTCCTGGCATGACATCGTAGGCTTCCATGTCGTCTGAAAAATTGAGTGCGCCATCTCCATCCAGCCTGAATTCTTTTACCGCCACACGTTTGAGCCACACTACTTTTTCAGGGTGAAATTGTTTGGTTTTAACATTGAGTAATCTGTGGTATTGAACAAACCCCTTGGTGAAATACTGTAAAGCTTTGACTTCGCTCCAGCGGTCAATCACCGCGTCTACGATATAAAGCAAAGCCCCGTCGCCCGCATTATTGGACCAAAAGTTAGGGGCGCTAAAAGGTCCGGTGTTAAAGTGTTTGCCTAAGAAGCGTTTTTTATCGGTACGTAACCACTTGTGTCCGGGTGCGTCTGATGCCCCATTTAATCCATCAGGCGGACCAGCGAAATTATAATGCTCATCGTCCAGCTTGATCGTGATACCATGAATAAATTCTTTTGATGATTCTTCATGAGCCTGTACGCTGAATGTCAACGCGATCAGCAGCATCAAAAATATTTTTTGGAAAATTATTTTATTAGTAGTCAATTTCATTGTATCTTTTCTTCCCTTAGTTAATTTATATTTCAAGATAGCCCTCAGTATCTAAAGTAAGCGACAAGCCTAACGAATTTATGTTATCCGCCTTTCTTATTGCTTACATTAGCGGTTTTTTTTTAATCTTCTGTTTAATCAATCAGGTATAAAACGAGATTGGTATCGAGTCGTTGATTAGGCGCTCTACATGTAGATAAAAAACCAGTTAAGCATTAAACCTTATCTTTAAGGGTTTAAGCAACCGGTCTTAGCCTATATAAAAAAAATTGTGCTAGAATGAATGACTTGAAATAAAAATAATTAAAAGTGGATATCTAGTTTATTTTACGAGCACGAGGTAATTTGCGTCATTAACTTGTTTTGTGGTCGTTTGATTTGCCAAGAGTAATCGTTTTATACAAGCTATGAATTCACGTAAAATATTGCGGCGAGAGAAGCTAGAGTTTGCTTATTCGCTTGAGTCCATTTCAATTGAAATCTTATGGTGAAAAATTAAAGCTAAAAATTAGGGGCAAAGTGATTTACGTACGCCTTTTTCTTCATTGAAGGGAAATGTTGAGGTAATCAACTTTGAGGGGTTGCGGCTTTTTAGTGGGCGGGCTATAATCCGGCCTCAATTTCCGGGACGCTTTAACCTATGTCAAAGCCAAATAGTGCTGGTTGGCTGCTTGTCGGTGTCGGTACACAGCTTGCTGCAATGGTTATAACAGGGTTCATGCTCGGGTATGGAACAGACTATCTATTAGGGACTACGCCCATATTTATGCTGGTTTTTGGTGTATTAGGTTTTGTTGGCGGTATTTTAAAGGCAATGGAATTGTTAATACGGCTGGGTTGATGAATACGTTGGGTAGTGACAAAAAATTTAAGACGGGCGCTAGATCGGTCGTGTTGACGCAGATTTGTATTGGCGGTTTTACATCTGCGGGGTTTTTATTGAAAAGCGGTGTGCCCTCCGCGCAAGCAGCAATTTTTGGTGCTTTTATAGGCGTGGTTTTATCGCTTTTTTTGAGTTGGAGTGTGGCAAGAGCTGCAAACGCTGCGCCTGAAAAGCAAAGAATAAGTATGGGCATGCTCTATTTAAGTGCCGCTCAACGGTTTTTGTTAGCTTTGGTGTTATTTAGTGTCGGCTTGGGCTATTTGAAACTTGAACCGTTGCCCATGGTAGTAACATTTGGCCTAGTTCAAATAGGCTATGTTGTATTGATACGGATGCAAAGTAAATCAAACAAGATTTTGGGTTAATTAATATTTTGGTTATCGGGAGACATCGATTTGTCTGAGTCAAGTTCTGGCAGTAGTACGGTTGAGTATATCCAGCATCACTTGACCAACCTTTGCGTTGGTGACTGTGATCCGGTCACTCATAAAGCAAATGGCTTTTGGGCGCTTCATTTGGATTCGCTATTTTTTAGTGTGCTATTAGGTTGTTTAATTATTTTGGTCTCTTGGCGTTTAACACGTAATTTAAATGCCGATACACCGGGTGGCTTTCAAAACTTTGTAGAGTCCATTCTTGATTTTGTCAGTACCAATGTCAGGGATACCTTTCCTGGTCACAATCCACTGATTGCCCCGCTTGCCCTGACGGTATTTGTTTGGGTCTGGATGATGAATTTCATGGATCTTATTCCCGTTGATTTGCTCCCTGTTATTGCAAGTTTGATGGGTATCGAATACCTAAAAATTGTACCGACGACGGATTTGAGTACGACATTTGCTATGTCATTAACGGTATTCGCATTAATTCTTTATTACAATATAAAAATAAAAGGGTTAGGCGGCTATCTGAAAAACTTTCTATTTCACCCGTTTGGCAAGTTTTTTGTTCCTGTCAATATCGTAATGACGGCGATTGAAGAACTGGCTAAGCCGCTTAGCCTTGGCTTGCGACTTTTTGGTAATTTATTTGCTGGCGAGCTGGTATTTTTACTGATTGCTTTGATTGGTGGAACGCTTGCCGTTGGTGCCGCTGCACTATTCTGGTTACCTTTGCAGATCGTATTGGATTTAGGATGGTTGATATTTCATTTGCTAATCATTACCCTGCAAGCTTTTATTTTTATGGTACTTACTATAGTGTACTTGGCTATGGCTCATACTGAAGAACACTAACTTTTTATATTTTAATTTTATTTTCTAGGGAGAAAAATTAATGACACCTGATATGATTGCTCAAATTTATGCTTACACAGCAGTAGGCGTTGGCGTGATTCTAGCGGCTGCGGGTCTGGGTTCTGCAATTGGTTGGGGTTTGATTTGTGCCAAAACATTGGAAGGGATTGCGCGCCAACCTGAGATGCGTCCTGCATTGATGACCAACATGTTTATTTTTGCTGGTTTGATGGAGTCCTTCCCGTTCATCATCTTAGCATTCGCAATGTGGTTTCTGTTTGCTAACCCATTTGTAGGTGCACTTGCTAGCGCTGTTGCTACTGTGGCTCAGTAATAGTTTTAAGGAGCGATATTGTGAATATTACCGCAACCCTGTTTGGCCAAATTATAGCGTTTGTATTGCTAATTTATTTTGTTGAAAAAGTGCTGTGGGCGCCACTTTCTACAATGCTTGAAGATAGGCAAAAACGTATTTCTGACGGTTTGGCTGCTGGTGAAAAAGGCAAGCATGAGCTTGAACTGGCAGAAAAAAAAGCACAACAAGAAATTAAAGAAGCAAAAGACAAGGCCAGTGAGATTATAGCGTTGGCAGAAAAACGAGGCAGTGAAATTGTTGAAGAAGCCAAGCAAGAAGCACGCACTGAAGGCGAGCGTATTGTGACTGCTGCGAATGCCGAGCTTGAGCGCGAAGTTAATCGTGCAAAAGAAGCTTTGCGATCTCAGGTTGCTGATCTTGCTGTGGCGGGTGCATCAAAAATTCTGAAGAAAGAAATTGATGCCGCTTCTCACAAAGGCATCATTGCCAAGCTGGTTACACAGATATAAGAGTGATTTAGATGGCTGATAATTCGACACTTGCACGACCTTATGCCCGAGCTGTTTTTGATCTGGCTCAAGGTGAAAATAACTTGGCAAAATGGTCAGATGTTTTGGGTCTGCTCGCGATGATCGTTTCTGATCGTGCAATGGCTGCGGCGATTGGCAATCCACGCATAGCGAAAGAAAAGCTTTCAATTGCTTTGATTAGTATTGGCGGCGACATTTTTGATGAAAAAGCGCAAAACTTGGTCAAGCTTCTTGTTGAAAATAATCGCTTAGTCTTGTTACCCGCCATGGCTGAACTCTATGAAGCTTATCGAGCTGAAGCAGAGGCGACGATCAAAGCGGAAGTAACTTCAGCAGTTAAGCTGACTCAAGAACAACAGCAAAAACTGGCTGCTGTACTGAAAAAAAGATTAGGGCGCGATGTTGAAATCAGTTGTTCCTTAGATCAATCACTGCTTGGTGGCGCCATTATTCGTGCTGGAGACCTTGTTATTGATGGCTCGGTTTCGGGTCAGCTAGACAAATTAGCCAACGCGTTGACCGGATAACGTATTTTAAGAGGAAAACTAACATGCAATTAAACGCTTCAGAAATCAGTGAGCTGATTAAGCAGCGTATCGAAAGCTTCGAGGTCGTAAGCGAAGCGCGCAACGAAGGTACAGTTGTCAGTGTTACTGACGGGATTGTACGTGTTCATGGTCTTGCCGATGCAATGCAAGGTGAGATGCTTGAATTCCCCGGTAACACTTTTGGCATGGCGCTTAACTTGGAGCGTGATTCCGTTGGTGCGGTTATTCTTGGTGATTACAAACATATAACTGAAGGCAATAGTGTTAAATGCACAGGTAAAATCCTGGAGGTTCCTGTAGGGGCACAGTTGTTGGGTCGTGTGGTAGATTCCCTCGGCAATCCAATCGATGGCAAGGGGCCGACGGGATGCACTATAACTTCTCCTATTGAAAAAGTGGCTCCCGGCGTTATTGCGCGTCAGTCTGTAGATGAACCTATGCAAACGGGCATCAAAGCAATTGATGCTATGGTACCCATTGGCCGTGGTCAGCGTGAATTGATCATCGGTGACCGTCAAACAGGCAAAACGGCTGTTGCCGTTGATGCCATCATTAATCAGAAAGATACTGGCGTTAAATGCATCTATGTTGCAGTGGGTCAAAAGGCTTCTTCCGTTGCCGCTGTAGTGCGCAAACTCGAAGAGCACGGAGCGCTTGACCATACGATTATCGTTTCAGCTTCAGCTTCAGAATCCGCTGCAATGCAGTTTATTGGTCCTTATGCAGGTTGCTCAATGGGCGAATATTTTCGCGATATTGGTGAGGATTGTTTGATTGTTTATGATGATTTAACCAAACAAGCATGGGCCTATCGCCAAGTCTCATTATTGCTGCGTCGCCCACCCGGTCGAGAAGCTTATCCCGGTGACGTTTTTTATCTTCATTCTCGTTTGCTTGAACGTGCATCACGAATCAATGCAGAGTATGTAGAAAAAATTACAGATGGTAAAATTAAGGGCAAAACAGGTTCTTTAACGGCTTTACCTATTATCGAAACGCAAGCAGGTGATGTGTCCGCCTTTGTGCCGACCAATGTAATTTCTATTACTGATGGGCAAATTTTCTTAGAGTCCGATCTATTTAACGCAGGGATTCGTCCTGCAATTAATGCTGGTTTATCGGTTTCTCGAGTGGGTGGCGCAGCACAAACGAAAGCCATTAAAAAATTAGGGGGCGGGGTTCGTCTTGATTTGGCTCAATATCGTGAGCTGGCCGCTTTTGCACAGTTTGCATCAGATCTGGATGAAACGACACGCAAGCAATTGGAGCGAGGTCAACGTGTAACCGAATTGATGAAGCAAAAACAATTTTCACCTTTGAGCGTCGCCGAACAAGCGATCTCACTTTTTGCTGCTAATGAAGGTTTTCTGGATGATGTTGAGTTGGCAAAAATTAGTGACTTTGAAGCGGCATTACTCTCCGCTATGCGCTCTTCACATGCCTCCTTGATGGACAAGATTAATACTACGGGTGGCTATGATGGTGATATTGCAAGTGAGCTGAAGTCTGCCGTTGAACACTTTAAGTCCAATAATACTTGGTAATCGGGGAACACCATGGCTGTAGGTAAAGAGATACGAACCAAGATCAAGAGTGTGAAAAACACTCAGAAGATCACTAGAGCAATGGAAATGGTTGCGGCTAGTAAAATGCGTCGGGCTCAAGAGAAAATGCAAGCTACTCGCCCTTATTCCAACAAAATGCGCAGCGTTGTTAGTCATTTGGCACATGCCCATCCAGAATATCAGCATCCCTATATGCAGCAACGGGATGTCAAGCGAGTGGGTGTGATTGTTGTTTCATCTGATCGTGGTCTTTGCGGAGGATTAAATACTAATCTGCTTAGAGCTACGGTTGTTGATATGAAAGAGTGGAACGATGCTAATATCAAAATTAATATTTGCACTGTTGGTAAAAAAGCCGGCAGTTTTTTTAGTCGCTTTGGTGGCAACGTTGTAGCGGATATCTCAGGCTTGGGAGATAGACCTGAAGTTGCGGATATCATTGGTGCGGTTAAGGTGATGTTGGATGCTTTTGATAAGGGTGAGATTGATGCGTTACATTTGGTTTATAACGAGTTTGTGAATACCATGACGCAAAACCCGAATAATCTTCAGTTATTACCTATCCAGGCAGAGTCAGAGAAAGAATTAGAGCACCACTGGGATTATATGTATGAGCCTGAAGCAAAAGAAGTGCTTGATGCGCTATTAATGCGTTATATTGAGTCTTTGGTCTATCAAGGTATAGTTGAAAACTTAGCTTGTGAACAAGCTGCACGAATGGTTGCAATGAAGAGTGCTTCGGATAATGCGGGAGATATTATTACTGATTTGCAACGTGTTTATAATAAGGCACGACAAGCAGCAATTACCCAGGAAATATCCGAAATTGTTGGTGGTGCGGCCGCGATTCAGTAGGGCGAGCGCGTCTTTGAATTTTTAGATTTGCTATTTGAAGAGGAACGAATGTAATGAGTTCGGGTAACATTGTTCAAATTATCGGCGCCGTTGTAGACGTCGAATTTCCAAGAGATGCAATGCCAAAAGTGTATGACGCACTGGTTGTTGATGATGCGGGTCTTACTTTGGAAGTGCAGCAGCAGCTTGGTGATGGTATTGTTCGCACTATTGCTATGGGTACAACGGATGGGGTGAAACGAGAACTTAAAGTAAGCAACACGGGTGGCGCAATTAAAGTCCCTGTTGGGATGCAGACTCTGGGTCGAATCATGGATGTTTTGGGTGATCCGATTGACGAAAAAGGACCTATCGGAGAAGAAACACGCCGAGCCATTCACCAGCCGGCTCCTGCGTATGATGAGCTGGCTGCGGCAACGGAATTGCTTGAGACCGGTATTAAGGTTATTGACTTGGTTTGCCCATTTGCGAAAGGAGGCAAAGTGGGTTTATTTGGTGGTGCCGGAGTCGGTAAAACTGTCAACATGATGGAGCTGATTCGGAACATCGCCATAGAACATAGTGGCTACTCAGTATTTGCTGGTGTGGGTGAACGAACTCGAGAGGGCAATGACTTTTATCATGAAATGACAGACAGCAATGTTATCGATAAAGTAGCGTTAGTTTATGGCCAGATGAATGAGCCTCCGGGTAATCGTTTGCGTGTTGCGTTGACAGGCTTGTCCATAGCGGAGCATTTCCGCGATGAAGGTCGTGATGTACTCTTGTTCATTGATAATATTTATCGTTATACCCTAGCAGGTACCGAGGTATCGGCATTGCTTGGCCGTATGCCATCAGCGGTAGGGTATCAGCCTACATTGGCTGAAGAAATGGGTGTGTTGCAGGAGCGTATTACGTCGACCAAGACGGGTTCTATTACGTCTATTCAAGCAGTCTATGTTCCTGCTGATGATTTGACCGATCCCTCGCCGGCAACCACTTTTGCGCATCTGGATGCCACCGTTGTATTGTCTCGGCAAATTGCTGAGTTAGGTATTTATCCCGCAGTAGATCCTCTGGACTCTACCAGTCGTCAGCTTGATCCATTGGTTATTGGTCAAGAGCACTACGAAGTTGCTCGTGATGTGCAGGGGACCTTGCAACGTTATAAAGAACTGAAAGATATTATTGCCATTTTGGGTATGGATGAGCTATCAGAAGACGATAAGCTGACTGTAACTCGTGCTCGTAAGATTCAACGTTTCTTGTCTCAGCCTTTCTTTGTTGCAGAAACCTTTACGGGTGCGCCAGGAAAATACGTCTCATTAAAAGATACTGTAAGTGGTTTCAAGGGTATTATGGCAGGTGAATACGACCACTTACCGGAGCAGGCTTTTTATATGGTTGGAACCATTGAAGAAGCCGTGGAAAAGGCTAAAAACCTATAATTGTATATTCAATTTGTACCGGCATAAGCTCGGTACTTTTGATCAGAGGTTAGACAATGGCTACGACAGTTCAAGTAGATATCGTTAGCGCTGAAAGTGAAATATTTTCAGGGCCGGCTGAGATGGTATTTGCACCAGCAGTGATGGGTGAAGTGGGGATTCTTCCTCGCCATGCGCCTTTGTTAACCCACTTAAAGCCGGGTGAGGTTCGTGTACGGAAAGAAGACGGTGAAGAAGAGGCATTTTATGTCTCGGGTGGTATTTTAGAAGTACAGCCGCATGTTGTGATTACGGTATTATCGGATACGGCAGTACGAGCTAAAGATATAGATGAAGCTGCAGCTCTGGAAGCAAAACAGAGAGCAGAACAAGCATTGGAAGATCAGGGCTCAGAGTTCGAATATGCTCAAGCAGGACGTGAACTTGCTGAAGCCGTAGCCCAGTTACATGCCTTGCAACGTTTAAGAAAAAAAGTGGGACGTTAATTTTAGGCAGTTCAAAGCTTGGCTTGTCTTCTTCTCTATAGCTACTCTTCTCGGACAGTTTTCCTAATATAATCAAAAAACCGCCGTAAGGCGGTTTTTTACTTTCGGTTCCGTAGTAAGATATACCCATGGGGTTATGAGTTTAGGTGTTAGCGCGTGTAGCGGTACTCGGTTTTTCTTCAATCGAAAAAACGTAGGCCTAGGGAGGCTGTCCGAGAATAGCGATCGTAGCGAGAGCAAGCTATTTTGATTCAGATTTTTCGATCATTTGAGGCGAATAATGGGTCTATTTAACGAAAATGATCGGAAAGTCTGACCAAAATAGCTTGGTCGCAGTAGGTCAGTCTGTTCTCGGACAGCCTCCTAGCTGGCTAAGTTGAATTTTTTCGATTAAAAAAAGCTGGAAATGCCTAAACTTATAACGCTATGGGCATAGAAACTCAAATAATAACTATAGTTATAGGCATGGATAATGAGTTTACACATTATAATTTTAGCAGCGGGTCAGGGCACCAGAATGAAGTCTTCACGTGCCAAGGTTTTGCATGAGCTCGCTGCTCGTCCGCTTTTAAAACATGTTATTGATGCGGCGCAAAGCTTGAATGCAGAAAAAATTCACGTGGTTATCGGCCACGGTCGCGAAGAAGTGACTCGTTGTTTGGCAAATGAAAATGTTCACTGGGTCATGCAAGAGAAGCAGTTGGGTACCGGCCATGCCGTCGCCCAGGCCATGCCGAATATAGGAGAGGACGATTTAATTTTAGTTCTGTATGGAGATGTACCTCTCATACAGGTAGAGACTTTAAACGCTTTGCTTACAAGGGCAATGGACGAGTCCTTGGCTTTACTCACCGTGGTATTACCCGATTCCAGTGGTTATGGACGTATTGTCCGTAATGCAGCCGGTGTTGTGCAAAAAATAGTTGAGCATAAAGACGCATCTGAATCCGAATTAGAAATTAAAGAAATTAATACGGGCATTTTGGCTGCACCCGCTGCGAAATTAAAACAATGGTTAGGGCAGCTGAAAAATAGCAATCAACAACAAGAATATTATCTTACTGATATTGTCGCAATGGCTGTTACTGACGGGTTGGAAGTTAAAACGACCAAGCCCACCGCAATAGAAGAAGTGAGTGGCATTAATGATCGTACTCAGTTGGTTGCATTGGAACGATATTATCAATATCAAAAGGCGAAGCGCTTAATGCTACAAGGCGTAACGCTCGCGGATCCTGCTCGTATCGATGTTCGTGGTGAACTACACGTTGGGATGGATTCGGAAATTGATATTAATTGTATTTTTGAAGGTGAGGTTAGTATAGGTAAAAATAGTAAAATTGCATCAAATGTAATTATTATTAATTCAAAAATTGGAGATAATGTAGAAATATTAGCGAACACGATAGTCGATCATGCTGTGATCGAAAATGAGTGTAGAGTTGGACCTTTTGCGAGAATTAGACCCGATACCATTCTCTCAAAAGGTGTTCATATTGGTAATTTTGTTGAAATTAAAAAAACCACCGTTGGCAAAAATTCAAAAATCAATCACCTTAGCTATGTGGGCGACGCGGAGATTGGATACAGTGTTAATATTGGCGCAGGTACCATAACCTGTAATTATGATGGGGCAGATAAACACAAAACTTTAATTGGTAATCATGTTTTTGTTGGTTCGAATACGCAGCTTGTAGCGCCCGTTAAAATCAATGACAATGCGAGTATCGCAGCAGGAACAACGGTCACAAAAAATGTTGAAGGTGGTGCCTTGGCGATCAGTCGTGTTCCTCAAAAAACGAAATCAAACTGGCAGCGTCCGAGTAAAAAGAAATAATTTAAGTTTCGAGGTTAAATAGTATGTGCGGAATAATAGGTGCTGTTGCTGAACGAGATGTCGTTCCCATTCTTCTACAGGGACTCAAACGCCTGGAGTATCGAGGCTACGACTCAGCAGGCATTGCCGTTACACAAGAAGACAAGGATATTGCACGTTCAAGAATGGCAGGAAAGGTGGCGCAGCTTGAAGCCTTGCTTGATTCCGAGCCTATGCATGGTGTAGTGGGTATCGCCCATACCCGATGGGCTACCCATGGTGAGCCGGGTACGCACAATGCTCACCCGCATGTCTGTAATAAACGATTTGCTGTTGTGCATAATGGTATTATAGAAAATTTTGAATTGTTACGAGAGCAGCAAAAAAATAAAAACTATGTTTTCACTTCTGAAACAGATACAGAAGTTATTGTGCATCAAATTCATGAGTATTATGAAACAAGCAAAGATCTGTTGCGTGCAGTGCAATTGACGATCAAAGACTTGACCGGTGCTTATGCCTTGGGCGTGCTCAGCAGTGAGGAACCCGGTCGCTTAATTGCGGTTCGTTTGGGTAGCCCCTTAGTGTTGGGTGTGGGGATAGGTGAATATTTTATTGCTTCCGAAGCTTCTGCACTATTACCCGTTACCCAACGTTTTATTTATTTGGAAGAAGGTGATATAGCCGATATTCAGCGTAACTCACTGACTATTTATGATGTCGATGGGAACTGTGTTGAACGGCCAATAAAAGAGTCAGAATTAACGGTCGATGCAGTGGAACGTGGGACTTATCGGCACTTTATGCTGAAAGAAATTTTTGAGCAACCCCAAGCCATCTCCGATACCTTGTTAGGTTCTATCAATGGCCATAGAGTGATTGAAGAGTCATTTGGGCATAATGCCAAAGAAATTTTTGATGAGGTTCAGGGTGTTCATATACTGGCTTGTGGTACAAGCTATCATGCGGGTCTGGTGGCGCGCTATTGGCTGGAATCAATATCGGGTATTCCTTGTAGCATAGAAATTGCCAGTGAGTTTCGTTACCGCAAACCCATAGTACGAAACAACTCGTTGGTTGTTACTATATCTCAATCAGGAGAAACAGCGGATACACTGGCCGCACTTAAAGAAGCAAAAAAACTTGGTTTTGGTAAATCTTTGGCCATTTGTAACGTTCCAGAAAGTGCCTTGGTTCGAGAAAGTGATTTGATATTTTTAACAAGAGCGGGTCCTGAAATAGGTGTTGCATCGACTAAAGCATTTACAACTCAATTAGTGGCTTTGTTATTGTTATCTATATTGCTGGGTCGGCGGCATAATATTTCCGATGAACAAGAAGAAGAGTTAGTAAGACAACTGCTTTCATTGCCGGCAAAAATTGAAACGGTATTGGGACAGGCACCTAAAATAGAAGCCTTGGCTGAAGATTTTGCAGATAAGCATCACGCTTTATTCCTGGGTCGTGGTACACAATACCCTATTGCAATGGAAGGGGCGCTTAAGCTAAAAGAAATTTCTTATATTCATGCGGAAGCCTATCCTGCGGGTGAGCTTAAGCATGGGCCTCTAGCATTGGTTGATGCGGATATGCCCATTATAGCGGTAGCACCGAATAATGAATTGTTAGAAAAACTTAAATCTAATTTACAAGAAGTGCGGGCGCGGGGGGGGATACTCTACGTTTTTGCGGATGAAATCTGGGATGACAAAAATCAACAAAATGACAATA
>JAADHS010000091.1 GCA_013151745.1 Gammaproteobacteria bacterium
CGCTTTTTAGGGTAATCTACAAGGTGACCAATATCATTCGTGGAATGAAGCCTATAACAGCTAGGTCGTTTTTTGTAGTGCCTGACGAATAATTTGTTCACGTGAAAGTCCATCGGTGGCGAGCGAACGTACCATGCGACTGGCATCCTGGGCTTTGTAGCCGAGCGCCATTAATGCACTTACGGCATCACTGACCGGTTCACCTTGGCTCGCCTGGCGCTGCTCACTGAACTCACCACTCTCAGTTCCGTTGCGGCTGCCCAATCATCAACGCGATCTTTCATTTCAACAATCAGCCGTTCAGCGGTTTTTTTGCCAATGCCGGGTATGCGTACCAAGTTGCTGACATCTCCCTGTTTTATACTGTAAGCAAAGTCAACAGATGAAATACCGGACAGAATAGCAATGGCCAGTTTTGCACCGACCCCGCTGACTCGAATCAATTGCCGGAAAAATTGTCGATCAGATACCGTGGAAAAAGCATAAAGTTGATGCGCGTCTTCGCGTACCACCAGGTGGGTGTAAAGCATGACCTCTTCACCCAGTGGGGGCAGCTTATAAAAAACCGGCATAGGTGCGCTGAGTTCATAACCCACTCCGTTCACATCTAGCATGAGGTAAGGAGGTATAGATTCAATAATTCGGCCTTTTAATCGACCTATCATAGCTTTACCTCGCTATCCTTGAGTCGGTCTAAAGATTTTTTCATGTAACAATGGCATATCGCGCAAGCCAAAGCATCCGCTTCATCACTTTGTGGTAACTCATTCAAAGACAATATAATTTTCACCATGTGTTGAACCTGGGCTTTATCGGCATGACCATGACCAACGACCGCCTGTTTGATTTTATTAGGTGCATATTCGTAGACCTGATCCACATGCGACATTGCCGCGCACATTGCCGCCCCTCTGGCTTGCCCTAACTTTAAGGCAGAATCGACATTACGTTGCACAAATACTTTTTCGATGGCGAGATCTGTCGGCGAATACCGCGTAGATACAAGAAGAACTTCATCATATATTTCCTTTATTCTAAAAGGAAAACTACCTTCTGAGACCTTGATGGCCCCGCTGGCTATTTTTTTGATCTGATTGCCTTTAAACTCAACCACACCGTAACCGGTGATACGTGAGCCGGGGTCTATCCCCAGGATGCGTATCATAATAATTTAAGCAAACTGGCTCAGAATTTCATTCGAGATATCGGCATTGGAATAAACGTTTTGTACATCATCCAAGTCTTCTAATACCTCTAACATACGCAGCATTTTTTGCGCTCCATCCAGATCAAGCTCTGCTGTCGTCGAAGCATGAAAGGTTAGTTCAGCCTGATCGTATTTTAGACCTGCCGCATCCAGCGCTTCTTTCACCGTCAGGTATTCTTCTGGAGTGGTAATCACATCAATAGAACCATCATCGTGAGAGAGCACATCCTCAGCACCTTTATCCAAAGAAACGTCCATAATTTGATCTTCATCAACACCCGGAGCAAAATTGATCACACCCGTTTTAGAAAATAGATAGGCCACTGAGCCTGCTGTCCCTAAATTACCACCATATTTGGTAAAAGCATGACGCACTTCAGCGACAGTACGATTACGATTATCGGTCAAACAATCCACCAAAATGGCAATTCCACCTGGCCCATAGCCTTCATAGCGTACTTCTTCATAATTGTCACCATCGAGTGCGCCACTACCGCGTTTTACAGCCCGGTCAATCGTATCCCGGGTCATATTACCTGCCAAAGCTTTATCAATGGCGGCACGAAGACGAGGGTTTGCTGACGAATCTCCGCCGCCCATGCGTGCGGCAACGGTGATTTCGCGAATGAGTTTAGTAAATAATTTACCCCGCTTGGCATCCTGAGCCCCTTTTCGGTGCTGGATGTTAGCCCATTTACTGTGTCCTGCCATGGTGTGGGTTGCCTCGTTTATTATGCGTAACCGTTCAGAGCCTCGTTGAAATTCGTCAGTTTATAACGAAGTTCAAAGGAAGACTCTGAACGGTTACTATTTTTCTGTTGGTTTTTTGGGGCGCAATGCCAATTCCTTTAAATGACGATCACTCACTCCGGAAGGGGCATCCGTTAATAAACAAGCTGCGGTTTGTGTTTTCGGAAACGCCATCACTTCACGAATAGAGGAGGCACCGGTCATCAACATCACCAGGCGGTCTAAACCGAAAGCAATGCCACCATGTGGTGGAGCACCATACTTCAACGCATCCAGTAAAAAACCAAATTTTTCTTTGGCTTCGGCATCATCAATCCCCAGCACGTTCAATACCGCCTGTTGCATCTCGGTCGAATGAATACGAATAGAGCCTCCGCCAACTTCACAGCCGTTCAATATTAAGTCATAAGCTCGAGACAGCGCCTCGCCGGGAGCTTGTTTTAAAGCCGTAATATCGTCACTAACTGGTGCCGTAAAAGGATGATGCAGCGCAGACCAGCGATCATTTTTTTCATCTCGCTCAAACATAGGGAAATCAACAACCCATAAGGGTTTCCAACCATGCTCTACCAAATTTCTGTCATGGCCCACTTTCACGCGTAAAGCACCTAGTGCCTCATTAACGATGGTCGCTTTATCCGCACCGAAAAACATTAAATCACCATCTTCAGCCGCGGTACGTTGCAACAATGCAGTTAACACGTCATCATCCATGAATTTGACAATAGGGGACTGTAACCCTTCTCGCCCTGCCGAGGCGTCGTTCACTTTAATATAAGCTAGACCTTTAGCACCGTAAATACCGACATATTGAGTGTACTCATCAATCTGCTTGCGCGTTAATTCACAGCCATTGGGTATATTCAGAACCGCAACCCGTCCTTGCTTGTCTTTAGCAGGTCCGGAAAAGACTTTAAAATCAACCTGAGTCATCAGGTCACTGACTTCAATCAACTCAAGTGGAATACGCAAATCCGGTTTATCCACACCAAAGCGAGATATCGCATCTTGATAACTCATCCGTGGGAAACTGGAAGGCAGTTGTTCTTCTAATACCGCAGCAAAAACATCGCGAATCATATCCTCCATCAACGTCATGATTTGATTTTCATCGATAAAAGAAGCTTCGATATCGAGCTGGGTAAATTCGGGCTGACGATCCGCCCGTAAATCTTCATCGCGAAAACAGCGTACAACCTGGTAATAACGATCTAAGCCCGACATCATTAATAGTTGCTTAAATAGTTGGGGTGATTGAGGTAACGCAAAAAACTGTCCTGGGTGAGTGCGACTCGGTACTAAATAGTCACGTGCACCTTCAGGCGTAGACTTGGTCAGCATCGGCGTTTCAACATCAATGAAACCCCTTTCTTCAAGAAAATTACGTAAATTTTGCGTGATGCGAGAGCGAAACCGAAGGCGTTGCAACATTTCGGGTCGGCGCAAATCAAGGTATCGGTATTTCAAACGATGCTCTTCCGAAACCGTGTCATCATCAATTTGAATAGGCGGCGTTTCCGACACATTAAGGATGGTCATGTCCGAAACCATCACTTCAATTTGCCCTGTTGCCAAATCAGGATTGATCGTACCCTCAGGGCGTTGACGTACCCTGCCGACGATGTGTAATACATATTCTGATCTTACTTTTTCTGCCATGGCAAAAATATCATGACAATCCGGGTCAAAAACAATCTGCACCCGCCCTTCTCTATCACGGAGATCAATAAAAATAACACCGCCATGGTCTCGTCGGCGATGAACCCAGCCACACAAGTTGACGTCTTGACCCATCAGGCCTTCATTAATATGCCCGCAATAATAGCTTCGCATTGTTTTGTCCACTCTCATTTTAAATATTGTTTTTTTAGAGGATTCACTTTTCACTACTTTTAGAGGTCGATGTCTTCGTTTTGTCTTCTCCGGATTTTTTCGAATCACCTTCTTTTTTAGCCGTACTCTCCTTTTTTGGCTTGTTTTTAAAATCAGTTTCATACCAACCCGACCCTTTCAAACGAAAACCGGCCGCTGAAACTAATTTTTTTAAGGATGATTTACCACACTCAGGACATTCTGTTAACTCTGGATCACTCATCTTTTGTAATTTTTCAAAATCATAATGACAAGACTCACAGCGGTACTCGTAAATAGGCATTAATACTCCCGGCTTAAAAAAACAACAATTAAAACTGATTCTATGAAAAACGGACTATTTTATCAAAAAAGGGAAGGGATCGGCTACTTTTTAAGCTAGCCCCCATTTTTTCACAGAAACGCGCGAAAATCGCGTAGGGGATTGGTTTTCACAATAGGAGTAAGGTGAGCGATAGAAATTACCCCCTTGGGAGATGAAATTTATTATGGAAACAATAAACCTAGCAAAGTCGTGTGGATCCTGTGAGAAATGCGAGCTAGAATAACATTTTATGAATATCATTTTAGTACATAATCGCTACAAACAAGCGGGAGGTGAAGATACCGTTTATGAGTCTGAACGCGAACTCCTGCTCCAGCATGGACATCACCTTAACGAATTGTTAGCGGACAACCATAGCCTTGATGAGCTCAACCCGCTCCAACAAGCCGCCACCGCAATATGGTCTGGAAAAGCAAAAAAACAATTGGCTATGTTGCTGAGTTCGCAAACAGATCTAGTTCATATCCACAATACGTTTCTGGCACTTTCTCCTTCTATTTACTATGCGGATAGAATAAAAAATATCCCCATAGTACAGACGCTTCATAATTACCGTTTGCTTTGTCCAAATGGGTTATTACAACGTCAAGGTCAAGTTTGTGAGCAATGCCGTACCAAATTAATAAAGTGGCCCGCAATCCAGCACCGTTGTTATAAAGAAAGTTATGTCGCGACCTCTGTGGTCTCCATGATGCTGTTTGCCCACCACCTTTTAAAAACCTGGCAACAACGCATAACCACCTTTATTGCCCCTTCCTGTTTCGCACGCAACCAGTTTATTTCCGCAGGACTCCCTGAGCATAAAATCGTAGTCAAACCTCATTTCGTTTACCCAGACCCACAAACAAGAGACAGTGCAGGTCAATATGCCCTGTTTGTCGGTCGCATTTCTCGTGAGAAAGGCGTTCATACTTTAATCTCGGCCTGGAGAAAACTGAAACCTCGCATCCCGCTTCACGTCGCGGGTGAAGGTTTAGAATTGAACACGCTAAAAAATAAAAACAAAGATTTAAACATCACCTGGCTCGGCAAGCTAAAGAAAAATGCGGTTTATTCAGCTATCAAAGGCGCCCAATTTTTAATCGTTCCATCTGAATGGTATGAGACTTTTGGCTTGGTTGTTATTGAAGCATTTGCTTGCGGAACACCAGTTATTGTTGCAAATACGGGCGCATTAACCGAACTCGTTACAAATGAAAAAACGGGACTGCTATCCACGCCAGGCAATGTAGATGAGCTCGCAGAAAAAATTGACTGGATGATCCTTCACCCTGAAAAAGCAGCTCAAATGGGGAAAGAAGCAAGAAAAGAATTTGAAACGAAATATACGGCTGAATTAAATTATACTGCACTCCATAATATTTACAAAAATGCGAAAAAAAAGCACAACTGCTAGGCAGGCCCGTTCGTTCCTGTTGCTATTCAGCAAGCACTGAAGTCAGAGATTGGAAAATTGTATACGCTCAAAATAGTGGAGTGTATATACCCGTAACGATTAAAATTTAGGTGTGATTGCACACCCTATTCATTCCCTCGCTACGTTGAAATTCCTCGCAATAGCCCGCTACACCTCGTTATTTCGCCTTGCCAGGAAATGAATAGGACACACTCTCAACACCTAAATCTCAAGCGCTACGGGTATATCTTCTCATAATACAGCATAAAAGGGAGTGGTCGAGCAAGGTGTAAACTTGCTGTGAGGTGATGATAAAATAATATTTACAATCAAGTGTTTATATTTTTTATTCAGTAGAAATTGCTTAGCTTGGAGTCAATAATGTAAAATAGTGGGTTAGCTCGCGTATCCACGCGGG
>JAADHS010000253.1 GCA_013151745.1 Gammaproteobacteria bacterium
TCGAAAAACAAATGGTTTTTCGCGTCAGTCGTTTAATCCATGTTCTGAGATTTAAGTTGTTACGGTCTATTTTTTGAGTGTTTTTCTTGCCGACTTCATGCTTGCTTTTCTCTCAGTGCCGCTCATAAGCTCCCCAGTCATCCGGGTCGTCGCGAGAAATACCTAAAGGTTCAAGCCAGGCTTTTCGTTCCTTGAAAACGATATCTTTTCGGCGACCGAGTACATAAGCCAGTATCGTATCGGTAGCGTTGTGTATCATTCGCACTTTTCCCGGCCTTAAAAATTCGGGGACTTTTGCCAGTGGGGCAACTCATTTTTTCATCACATGGCAGGCGAAGATTATAACAGAAATCTCAGGTTCGACCCACTACCGGAATTTTCTCCAGAAAATCAGGGTAACTTGTCAAAAAATAATAGTATTTCGATCAACAGTCAATACATGACACTACCGTTAATTTCATACTGAAGTATGTACCATGTAAATACATAGGATGATCTGTCATGAGGCCGGTTAAGTTATAATCTAATTAGCCATGCGATAATAGAGACTTAACCTCGGCGAGATGAATTTTTGATCGATTAGACCCGATCAATCCTAGACTCACCAAAGAGTCGGATAGGCTCAGAGTATTCCTACCCTGAGCCTATCCGACGGAATGGGCAACGCAATAACTTCCCATTCCTTATCCTTTAATTACTGACATAATGGCTCGTTAGCGTTGCGTACGGGTAACATCCAAAGCCAGCGGTAAAGTGGCGAGTCATTCGTAACGCCTTTTTCAAAGTCGAAATATTTTGCTTGGCACCGCCAACCAGAAGAGCAATTGTTGTCAATTAAGGTGTTAGACCATCGCCAGTCGGAGCTACCATTGATCTCCATATTAACGAAAGGACTTGGGTCATAGGCGCCGCGGCTTGTGAGGGTTCCGTATAGCGTTGCTAATTCATCAATTTCTGGTAAACGCCAATCGCTATATCCGGCGATAGTTAAATTATTTACATTGGATTGGGCGGTTTGCCAAGCCCTGCTGCCAATGCTTTGTGCATCTTGAATCCACATCAAACCCGTGCGTGGATCGCTGATAGTGTTGTCGCCCTTGACTTTAAAATCGCAAGCAAAGAGATTGATTGATGGAATGAATTCAAAAGCGCCCATGTCGTAATCGGAGCCATCTCCAGTGCTACCATTGCCTAAGCCATCGCCATCCTGAGGGCGCTTATTATTAGCATAGTCTTCTACAAGACTAAAATCCGGGGCCGTATCACGACCGGTATCAATCACAGGGGAGCTGCTTTTTACGTTATAGTTGTTTTGTAAAGGATTAACAAATAAAGGGGCGGCGTTCATATTGCCGGTACCTGAATAGCCGTTTTGTACATCTGAATAACTCACTTCTGCACGACCATAGTCAGTGCGATTGATTTGTTTCCCGCTATTGTTCCACAGAATGCTATTAATAACCTGCAAATTAGAATAGGCATCAACTTTGATACCACCCACCGCGTCGGCGGTATTATCAGCAATGGTTGAGTTGACCACATTAACGTAAGAATAGCGCCGGGAATATAGACCACCGCCTCGAGCAGCTGTATTATTGTGGATGAGACTATTGACAATGGCAGCAAAAGAATAAGAGTCACTATAAATACCACCGCCATTTTGTGTGGCAGTATTGCGTAGCAATTGGTTGCGTTCAAAAACTAATGTTTTTACTGGGTCCCAATTGTTGTGTTTTGCAACATATTGATCGAAATAAACACCGCCGCCAAAGGCGGCTTTATTGTTATTAAAAGTATTGCCGCGCAGGGTAGTGGTTGTGTAGGAGGTGACATAAACCCCTCCTCCTCTAATTGCCTGATTATTGTTAAATTCGTTATTATCAATGACCAGTTTTGCGTATTCGCCATAGGCGACTCCACCCCCTATTGTTCCGGCGGTATTGTTATTAATTTTATTGTTAATAAGACTGGCGGTAGCTTCAATATTAATCCAGATGCCTGCTCCGGCCTCACTGGCAGTATTATTTTTGATGATATTATCGTTGATGTTTGCGTTACCTGAGTTCACCACAATGCCACCTCCGTTTATGCCGGAACCGCCTTCGATGGTAAAACCCGTGAGCGTTGTGTCTTGACCAATAATGAGCACTGGGCTATTGGATTGACTGGCATTGATGAATGTTTTATCTCTTCCATTAACGCCTTTTAGGGTAATGGCTTTGTCAATGGTTACCGCTTCATAATAGGTTCCCGCTTTGACTTTCACCGTTTGATTATTTTGCACTGCATTAATGCCAGCTTGAATGCTTGTATAATCACAGCCGCTGGCACATACGGTAACGTCGGCCTGCGCGCTAAATGTCGCGGCAATAGTCAACACGAGACTAAGCCAGCTATGTTTGGAAATAAAAAGTGGTGCTATTTTCATCTAGGAATTCCTTATTGTTTTTACCATCATTGGTTTGTCATTGTTTGTATGACGGAACGAGTGGAATTTTTTGAAAAAATATTTATGAAAAAGTTGCGTGACTCAGGCTTAATAGTTGGTTTTTAGGCGACTAGGGAATGGGCATTCCCACGCAGGAGTGAGGAAATGAATCAAATGTTAGTACACTTGTTCTTTGTTTCGATCGAAGAGTGCCATGAAGCGTTCAGTATAACCTGCAAAGGGTGTATTCTTTTTTAAGGTGGCTAGCTTGGGCGTGCTGACCGACTTTTCTCGCCAGCCGGGTGACAAATTTTATTCACTTTCACGCAACGTCCTATGGAACGCGTGCCACCACCTTCTCGAAGATGATCCAACACACAGATCACTACGGCTGTGTTCCAGTACCGTCCCTTTTCGCTCAGAAAACCGAGTTAAGCCGGTTTTGCAACGAATCATTCGAATTTATTTTTTATGACCACGGTATCCTTCATAACGAAGATTACCTCGATTTCTCAATCCATCGGTAGGACAATCTGAATTTTAACATCTTTATTTGATCAATACATGCTCATGTTACGCGGTGGTGTGAGTCGTGCTAAAATCCATGATTTCACTGACGCTAATGCCTATTTTATACTCGTCGATGTTGATCCAAATTATATGGCTGCCAGTGGCTATAGTTTGCAAACATTCTATAAAAACATCGCACGGATTCCGGTCCGCGATGTCACAATCGCATTGTTTACCTAGCGCATTTGATTGCCACCCATGTAATGCAGTCTCAGCCGCTGTTAGCTTATGCGCTATCAAGGGAAAAATATCAAGCCCAATTTGGGAATGATTTATTATCACAATTACTGGCGGCGTTAATTATTGCCGCGAATGGACAAGTGGCACAAGCGCTTAGTCAACGGGATACGGTATTTTTACGGCCGGCCTAGCCAAACACTCAGTGTGGCTAGGGAGGATTATTTTGTTTATGAGCAACTTGGGATCGCTACAAAAACCAATGACCAGGTGGTGGGGCAGATGTTATTTTGATGCAGAAAATAAAGAAGTTAGCATCGTTGTTCACCGTCTTGATACTCGATTTAAAAAAATAATAAAAACCGCTTTTTTTAGGAAAAAAACATAAAAAATAGGATTGTATTAATGCAAGTAAATAAAGAGGTTAGCGTCGCCGTCCACCGTCTTGATATTCGATTGGAACGGAATAATTTAGAAAAAAAACATAGCGATCTTGCGTTAGTTAAACGAGTGGCACTGGGAGATAAAAAAGCACGGAAAGAACTCACGGAAAAAGTTCACGATACTGTTCATATGACGAATAATCGTTTTTGTAAATTATATTGCCTCAGCCATCGTTATGAATATGCGTGTACTATTGACAAAGCCTGGGGAAGGCCTGCTAAAGAGGCTCCATTGTGCGAATGGGGTAATGCGAGTTATACCTGGATGTTGGATGATTTGACGAAGATCGAACGATTAAAGCGGTTCCAGGGATATGGGCAAGGCGGATTAAAGTCGTATATAGGCAAGATCGTGTATTCTTTGCCGTTTCGCGAGAGATGGCGAGACTGGCGATTTGGTAAAAGAATTAAGGTACCGACGTATATTCGTGAGTTGGATGCTGATGCGGGAAAGATTTTTTTATTAATCCGCTCAGGAGATGAGTTAGCTAATATTGCTCAACGTTTAAATCGCCAGCCACATGAGGTCGAAGATATTGCCTCACAAATTGTGGCGGAGCTGATTCGACGACATCGCTTGTATTTACTTGATCCACCGAAAACGGTTTCTCTTAGTGGGGCGGCGGAGCACGACCCCTTTGGCAAAGGTGATGATGAGGAGTCTTATCAACTGGAAAAAGAGATTCCGAGTTATGATACACCACCGGAAGAGCGTGATGCTCATGAACGCATTAAAAAAGCCTGGGAAACCTTAAATGCAGAAGAGCGGTTTGTATTAGAAGCCATGAAAGTGGATGGATTAAGTGCTAGAGCAGTATTAGATTCTTTACAGCATTTTAATATTACAATCAAAAAAGGGGTTGCTCCAGAGCGGACAACGCAACAGCAAGTGTATTATTTTTTTAGAAAATCATGGGGAAAATTAACAAAAAACTCCGGGTTATTCAGCCAAAAAGAATAAAGGGTGGTGATATATTATGACAGAAGGGCCGCATCTAGCAACCGATCTGATGATGGAGTATTTAGAGTCATCGGAAAAAAATCGGTGGCGTGAGTTGCATCTGCATTTAGCTAGGTGTTCGATCTGTCGAAGTAAATTGACCGGGTTGCAACGAGTGATGGATGAAGTGATGGCTTTCGTGCCACTGACAAGTCAAGCTAAATCCTCTGCACATGTCGATGAAATTTCTTTAGCCAATTTTGTTGATGGAAAACTCGATGAAGCACGCCATTCATTTATCCAGGAACATGTGGAGCACTGTCAGGCGTGTCGTCATGCGATGTTGCATTATCATGTACAGCAAAGTCATGGCAGACCGGTAACAACCGTTGCTCAATCTGATGCAGAGCGTCGTGTGGCATTTGGTTGGCGGTTGAAACAGTGGTTACCATCTGGGTTATCCATGAGGTTTTTGCCATCTCATGGTCGGCCTGTTCTTGTTTCTTTAGTTTTGATCTTTTTAGTGATATTGGTTGGTGTGAGTAGGCAATGGCTGGAGCCGAAAGAACAAATGCTGATCGCTAATTATCGAGATAGTTATTATTTACGCTTAACATCCCTGCCACTATCACCGAGCGTTGGATTTTTTGATCAGGGTGAGCAACAAGAGCAAAAATATCAAGGCATACAGGTGATGTTACGTCACCAGCAATTGCATTTGTCTTGGCCCGCGATTGCGGGTGCTGAGCAATATAAGGTGCGAATTTATCCGGCAAATGATCCTGGGCAACAGGCGCAATCCATCACCACAGCCGAACTGGAATACACCGTGAAAGGGTTTTCAGCGGTTTTGGGGGAGCGTTACCGTTGGGAGTTGACCGGGCAAACCACCGATCATCTTCAGTTCTTTATGACAGGGGGGTTTGTGGTGTCAAGACCAGCTTCACTTGAGTGAATTGGCATCTCCCAATGAATAAACGACTATCATTATCAAGTGTGTGATCGCTAAACTTGATAAAACTCGCATATGAGTGGTAATTATTGATACATGAAGATAACGAAACCAGGATTTCTCAAAGCGAAGACCAGTTGGCGTGAGGCCGCACTGATTTATCTTAAACCACGAACCATTGCCATGTTATTTC
>JAADHS010000157.1 GCA_013151745.1 Gammaproteobacteria bacterium
ACTACATCTGCCGTTGTATATTCCCCAGGAATGTGTAAAACAGTGACGACTAATTGAAGGCTGCGATAATTACTGCGGCGTTTAACACGAATATTGTACTGTTGTACAAATTGTGCCAATGCTGTCGCTTCATCAAGCGTTGCTGTCACAACAACCACTTCATTGGGTTCCATCGCTTTGGATTTTGCTACATTTTTATTAGTCTCCAGATCTACGCTGGGTGGTGCGCCTAAACCATTCAAATTCATTGCTTGCACGGGTGCAGGACGCTGCTGGAATGGCCCAAGCCTGCTAACCACGGGAACGCCAGGCTGACTCTCTTCCGGCTGTGTACTATTTGGATTAGCTGTTAATGTTTTTCTGTACGGTGTTGGTGGGGGTGGTGGAGGTGTTTTAAAAACAGGGGTTATTTGCTTAGCGGTATCACACAGTACAATACGTTTATCACGATTACTGACCCAACGGGCACCCTCTACAATACCGAGAATGTAAGAGTGACTTTTATCCAACGTTAATGCTGTTGGTAATTGGGCAGAAATTTCATTGTCACGCCATTGTTTAATTTGGGTAATAACGTGTCGTTTTGTTCCTACTTGTAGCACCAATTTTTTTGTGGGTGAGTTTTTACCAAAGCCCTTACCCATTACGCCAATATACTCGCCAGCATCATAACAGCTGCTTTTATTAAGTTTTTTTATAATAACCCCATTTTTTGCATTTGCGTTAATGCTTAGCAGCTGCAATATGACAAATACAGCAAACATTTTGATGCAATAGACGAGGTTATTCTTGCGTAGCTTCAGCATATTTGACTAACCCGCTCACTTTTAAGCTCGCAATGGCCGATTGTTTGTCTTCAAAATAAATATGATAAATACCTATTACACTTGGACCTTTTACAATATTTCCTTGTAAATTTATGAGCATGGTACGCACATCACTTTCGCTAACCTCTGCCATAAATTGCACCTTCACAGTATTTTCCAACTCGACTGTTGACAGCAGGCGGTAGTCTTCTGGCTGTATAAAACCTTGTTGAATCAGATAACCAGACTGCACCACAAACGCAAACGAGGCAGCAATGGCAGCACTCTTCCACCAACTCCATTTATTATGTTCAGTCTTCGCCAAGCCGATGCGGCCGGACTTACTTTCCTCAGCCAGGATATCACGCTTCAACCTCATCAAACCCCAGTCACCAGGTGATCTAACATTTTCGCTTTTAATGCTATCGTTAATTGATTGCAAAAAAATTAACTCTTGCTGTAAAGACTGACTTTCACTCACTGCTTGACGAACACGCTCCTTTTGCTCTGTCTTTAGCTTATCGTTTAGATAAAACGGTAACAGTTCTATAATTTCTTCATATTCCATAAGCAATTCTCATCGATAAGGCTAGCAAGCAATATACCTGTCAAATAATACGTTTTTCCAGGCACTTCTTGAGCAGTTTTTTTGCGTGGTAAATTCTCGATTTTATTGTCCCTGTTGAGCAAACCATGGACTCTGCTATTTCCTCATAGGTCGCCTCTTGAAAAAATAACAACTCCATCACCTGTTTATGCTCACCACTCAATTTTTTGAGACAGTCATCAATAAAACGGCGAGTTTGCGCAGCGGACACCACCTTATGCATATCAATGCTATTTTTCTCATCGGCAATGGGATCAATTTCATCAATCGCCACATGGTTGTGTTTTTGTTTACGCATATGATCAATAATCCGATGGTTGGCAATGCCTATCAACCAAGTGGATACTTTTGATCTCCCCTCAAAACGAGCAGCTGTATTCCATACTTCTAACATAACCGTATTGACTATTTCAGCCGCATCAAACTCATTGTTTAATTTTTTTATCGCGAAGCGATAGATGATATTTTCATAACGGCGATATAATATTTCCACGGCTGCCATTTCCTTATCACCAATACGCTTTAATAAAGCAACATCATCTTGCTCCATACTTGTCCAATCCTATTTTTTTGAATACAAAAAACATTTTATAGCCAATGCTTGATCAACAACTGTTTAATTATTCTTGTGGTGTGAAATAAATTTTTTGATAATTACTTTTACCGAGCAAATTACCATCACTATCAACCGCCAACGTTCGCCAATAGTAGGCATTACCTGATGTCAAATATTGCAATGTCATTGGCGTTAATGCGGTGGTCTGGCGATCACTGGGTAAAAGTATGCCTGTGGTTAAGACTTTGTCCTGGTTCTCTTCAACATCTGTCGAGACCAAACCTGCGTAGGGTAAGTCCGCAACAGGCATTTCATAAATTTCAAGCTGGTAACTTATTGCGCCTGATACGGATTTCCAGCTAAATTGTGTCGTTTTGTCAATTGTGCTGTTAGGAAGAGGGTTAACGAGGCGGATGGTTTTCACCTCAGCGGCAGGCGCACTACTGCGAATAACCGAATAATGCAAAACCAGTCCACTGAAATCGACTGTGGGGGCATTAGCCCGTAGCCGAAGAATATAACTGCCCGTGAGATTTGTAGGTAAACGGGGGCTTTCAATCACACTGCGACGCCCCGCCCCTAAAAATTGTCTGGCTGTTTTCAATCGAATAAAAATGGGTGTGCCAGAGGTGCTGGAAGGTGTTGCTACCTCCCAAATCAAATCCAGCAAGCCACTTCCTCCATAACTGATCACAGCTGTTGCATTCAAGGTTTGCTCAGTACCTGTCACCATCGTGATATCGCCATTTTGAAAGCGTAAATCTATTTGTGAAATGGATAAATTACCACCACTGCTAGGTGTAACTTGCAGGGTGACTACACTTGTGCCAACAGGCCCTCCACTTTCATCAGTAAAGGTGCGAACGTAACGAATGATCTTTGTATCGGCGCGCTCTGCCGCAGCCAGTACACTTCGTGGGACTCGTACCGTCTCAAAAATATTGAATGGGTTAACTGTTCCTACCACAAGTCTTGCACTGACACGTCGGTTACTATTTGCCACGGTAGTTTGATTTACGACAAAAGAGCCGTTATTGGAAAAAACTTGGTAGGGTTGACCGAAGCTATTTGATGCGGAGCTGTCTGAGTTACCACTCCAAGTTATACGAAGCGTATTAACTTGTTGATCTTTTATCAGACCTGAACCCTGAACTGAATTGCTAATAGACCCCGCAAAAGAGGCGAATACCCCTTGTGAACTTAACCCCAGTATGAGTACGAGTGAAAGTTTACTCAACTTGAATAGCATAAATTTCTTTAGTATTTTCATTACCAACGCTCCTTAATGACTCACCTTCCCTTGCGGGCGACGACTATCCCAATAAAGATTCAAATCCACAAAAATCTCATAAAATTGAGTATCTTCATCGAATATCGAATGACTATCGAGATCAAAATAAGATGCACGTAACTGTAAATCTGCTCCCGGTGCCAGTCCTTTCGGTCGAGCGAGCTGTTTGGCAAGGATCGCACTGATAGAAAGTTGTTCTTTTTTTATGAGTTCAAACTGAGTCAACGCATCATCGATTTGTTCGTAATCGAGGCTGAAGCTGCTATTCAATGCCATAGATTTGAAGCTTGAAACAATAGCCATACTATATGTGAGCACTTCATTATCAAGCTGACTGTCATGTTCTTCGGTATCATAATGACTGATTGATGTTGTTAGCCTGTGTTGCTCACTAACACTAAAGCTCCCCCCCCATTCTGCGCCCTTTGTCTGGCTATCTGGCTGAATATTTGCATCATCCTCAAACGCATTATAATTCACCCGTAAATACCAACTACCCCATTGATAACTAAACTCACTTGATAATTCTATAAATTTCGCTTGATTATCATTTGACAATAAGGGGACCATTAACGGGTCCAGTTCTACTCCATTTTGTTTTTGTTGCGTTTGTTGGTAGATCACCCTGTATACAGGACGACCCAAGAACGTATTTTCACTGTTACTTGCCTCTGAATAAGTAACATCCAAGCCCACCATGTTTGTTTTGTTAGTTGAGTCAAAACGGTCATCCACATTATCCTGCTCGGTTTTCATGAAAAGCTGAGAGAACCAAGATCCTTTACTCAGGCTTGTTGATAGCATGGTAAAATCACTATCACTAACTAGGTTACGGTTCGACAAAGAGTAAAAATCCGGCTCAACAAAGGTTTTTTCTATTGAAAGGCCCCATTGCCAAGGCGTAGTACCCGTACCAATCGGCTTGCTCGTATACTGAGTAACAAACTGATAGGCATTGTCTTGCTGTGCCTCTAAATTTGCCGCATTCCCATCAAAATCAAAATTCGATTGCGCGGCCTCCAGATACAAACGCACACGCTGATCAGCCAAGTAACTGTCTAAAGCAATACTTCGTGCATCGCCGGATGACTCTTCGACAAAAGCCCCCAAGCTGGCATCGCCACTTTTGCGTGCTCCGGTCATATAACTGGTCGAAATCGTTAGCGCGTTGGGGTTGTCAGAGAAGGGTTGATAATTTAACACGGCACCACTCACCCGATCGTCAGCATCTCCTACGCCCAAGCCTTCAGAAAACCCACTCAAGTCCCCGGTTCGTGCACTAAACAATTGAACCATGCTATTAACGCCCGGCAAAGAAAAACGGCCAGAAACACCACGACGATTAAAATCACGATAGATTAGGCTACTGTATTGAATGCTATGATGCCCCACATTGAAATGCGCATACTCACCCATATCCACACTTAATAAATATCGACCCAAATCAGCCTGTTTACCACTAGGACTGTTTTCTTCGTAAATGAGATTTCCCTGAAAGTGGACAGCGCTGTCGTTATTTCGAGCGCTGTAGACCACGTCAACCGCCCCGTTGGAATGGTAGTTATCGATATCTGGGTTTTCAGAAGAATAATCATCCGCTATCAAATAGCTGTTATTAAACGATGCCGCCAAGTGCGCTTGCTGCTCCTGAAAAGCCGCCGACTGTCGAACTTCAAAGCGCCAGTCACCTAATTCAATAATGTCACCGTTGGCCGCATATTCCACTAGGCGCAGTTGATGCATGCCAGGGATAAGGGGTGAAGGCGGCGCATAGATCACTCTACTTCCTTCGATGACCACCAGCGATGATACATCAATGGCATCAATTTCCAGCGCTAATTGGGTGGTAATATTATCCAAAATATCAAAAGGAAATGCGATGGAAATGTGATCTGAGGGCTCGCGATAACCTTTATCCTCTGGAGGTACCAAGTGAGGAACCAAAGTATTCGCCAATAGAGTTGAAGGCATCGTCGAAGCTAACACTAGCATTAATGGCAGAACATACTTTTTTGTATACATTGTTTCTTCCATTTTTTTGCTTGGTTTTACATTATAGTTATTAAGCTCGTGAGCTTCTCGCGGCATCTATCCACGACAAACCCACGAATTCAGGTTTTAATCAAAGCGACTGCTCTGAATTACAGGCTGCCCTTCCAGTACTTGCATCCATAAAGCTACAACTTCACCATTGCTACTATTGGCGATAGCGGGTCTATCAACCGCACCACTCAAAGCGCTAATTGCCTGTGGCGCAAGCCAAGATTCATCAATTTTGTTAAACCGTCTTACCCAAATAGAAGGGGGATCAATATAAATAATATTATTGTTGTCAAAAAATGTTCCCAAACGATTTTGCTGCCAGATAGCCATCGTATTTCCTGATTCATCAATGGTTAGCTGAGGCTGCGATGCGG
>JAADHS010000209.1 GCA_013151745.1 Gammaproteobacteria bacterium
TAGGGCCTGGGCTTCTTTATGCCGGTGCGGCGGTCGGCGTCTCACACCTGGTTATGTCAACCAAAGCGGGTGCCAGTTATGAGTTTCTGTTCCTGCTCCTGATTCCTTTGATTCATGTGATTAAATACCCATTTTATAAATTCGGCCCTCAATACACTGCATTGACGGGGCGAAATATTTTACATGGCTATCACGCATTGGGAAAATGGGCGTTGGCAATTTATGTCATCATGACTATTTTATCCATGTGTTTGATTCAAGCCGCTGTCACCATCGTCACCAGTTCTATCGCCATTCATTTTTTGGGTCTGAGTTTACCGGCAGAATATATGCCCCATATTCCAGCCATTATGGTACTCATTACCGCAGCTATCATTTTATATGTTGGGCAATACAGTTTGCTGGACAAAATGATGAAAGCCATCATCATTATTTTAACGCTGACGACCGTCACAGCATTAGCTATGGTTCTTTTAAGCACCGGGGACAATACTGACCCCAGCGCGACACCACTTTTCAAACTTTATGAACACGCCCATCTTATTTTTTTGGCGGCTTTCATTGGCTGGATGCCCGCACCAATGGATGTCAGTGTTTGGCATTCGGTTTGGTCTGAAGAGAACAATCGTAAAAACGGACATCGCTTACCCATGCGTACAGCGATGCTGGATTTTAAAATTGGATTTTTTGGTACTGCCCTGCTGGCAATGGCTTTTTTATCACTGGGTGCCATGGTCATGTTTGGCAATGGTGAGCCACCCTCACAAAATGGCGCTGTATTTGCAGGTCAATTGATTGATATGTACACCAGCTCATTAGGAAGCTGGGCCTACCCTCTCATTGGTATCGCAGCGTTAGCCACCATGTTCAGCACAACATTAACTTGCCTGGATGCCTACCCCAGAACTTTGGAAGAAAGCTACTTTATATGGAAAGGTCAAGGAGAGTATGAATCGCGTCACGGTGCCACCAAAACGGTTTACCGAATTTTGTTGGCTATCGCCGTTGTGGGTACCATCACCATATTTTTGATCATCAAAAACATATCCGGTGCAATGGGTTTGATTGTCACCATCGCCACCGTTGTCTCTTTTATTTCAGCGCCCGTTATTGCTTACATCAACTACAAAGTCATGCAGGGCAGTACAATAAACAAAGCGGACAGACCCGACATGCTTATGACTTTATGGTGCCGAGCCGGGATAACAATTATGGTGCTTTTCAGTCTTTCTTATTTATGGTTGATATACTCGTAACCCTTGAGTAGAAAGGGGGAGAGATCACGATTAAAAACATCATATTTAAACATAATGTGAATAAAGAAAATCATGTGTGACAATTTATTATCTTTGTGGAATTTCAGTTCTAAAACAAAAAATGTTTCCGTCATCGTCCCTGATGGATGCCGTGACCTCATAATGAAAAGAGTGGACGAACAGAAACCTCGTTGGTTTGTATCTCCGATGTTCGATCATGCAAAGAGGGTATCGATAGAGGCACACTCAATTTTATTTGGCTATCGAATGAAGCCAGGCGTTCGCATCGCAGAAAACAAACTACTGAAATCAATTCAAGAAATGGATGACAATATCGATGATATTTTAAATCGACTCACTGATTATAGCAATCGAAGTCACTCCGTTGAGGAGGCACTTAACTGTTTGGCTACTGACGTGAGCTCAGTAAAACAGGCCGCAAAAAAACTGGGGGTGAGTTCTAGAACCTTGCAAAGATTAATCGGTCAAGCAACAGATCGATCTCCGATTTATTGGATGCTTTTGGCGCGAGCCAGAAAAGCAGCAAGGGCATTGAATGAATCCAACCCTCTTGCAGATATCGCTGAAATGCATGGATATGCAGATCAGTCTCATATGAATAGAGAATTCAAACGGTGGTTTGGCATAACGCCAACAACGATGCGGAGTACACCCAGCCTTCTTAGCCAATTAAGTCATGCGGGTTACGATTGAGATGAGACCGGAGTGCATAATTCAATCAGGAAACCGTTGATATCAGACACATAGGCTGTGGTTTGTCCCCATGGCATTTCTTTTACGTCTTGAACAAGTATCGCCCCTGCATTGACAGCCTGAGCGAGCGCGGTAGAAATATCGTCGGTCTCAAAGGCTATTTCAAATGTAGGATGAGCAGAATTAACTTGCCCCGGACTTTTGCCCAGGCTCGTCATAAGCTCTAGCGAAGAGAACGAAAGTGTCGTACTGCCCGTGTCTAATTCGCCATAATCACCACTGTCATGCAGCATTGCTCGTTTAAACCCAAAGGCCGTTTCAAAAAAAACAAGCGTATCCGTGACGTTTTTAACGTAAAAAATTGTATATTTGAACACCAGGTTTTTCATTGCGTCAACCTCATCATAATTTAAAATAGTCAATATACCCATGGCGTTATGTTGTAGGTCTGCGTGAAAACACCTACAACATAACGCCATGGGTATATTAACGGGTTGTTGGTTATGAAGTCTTGAATAAATGCGACAAAGAAGCAATGGGTTCGATTTTAAAAACTCATTATTTGGGTGAGCAATAAAGCTTCACGAGTAAAGCCTGTAAACTATCACGCAAGGCACGTATTGTCTCTTTGCGACCTGAATAGCCCAAAGCAGCAGCAACCTCTGCCCAGGTTTGCTTTTGCAGGACTTTCATAAGCAGTAAATGCTGTTGTCGGATAGACAGTGCCTGGATCTCAGATCGATCTAACCAAAAAATTTCCGAAACCAAAGTCCATATGGCACCTAAACTCACCTCGTATCCACGATGTGCATAGGCAAATGCGCGCAATTCCTGCCAGTCAAACGTATCCAGTTTCGCTTGTATCAAGGCTTGCGGCATCGGGGGCGCGCTGCGCCCTGTAGATGCAAATAAAATCAGCGCCAGAGCTGCGTCCATATCAGCAAGAGGTTCAGAAAGTAGATGACAATAGTGTCGTTGAAAACGCTGCCGGGATTGCAGGCACAAACGTATCCCGGTTTCAGTCAGAGGCTTAAGCATGAGCACTGAACGCGAACCGCTGGCGTGTTCTCTATTGATACCGGCACGCACGACGGTAAAACCACAATGTTGCCAAAACTGCACTACATCGGCATTAGCGCCAAAGCTGGCACCCCATGCAACAGCTTCACACTGACCCAACGCCTTCTCAACGAATTTCAATAACTCTGCCGCCAAACCGCGTCGACGGACTGCGGGATGCGTCGCAATACGAATAATCCTCCGCCAACGGTAAACCGGGGCTTTCTGAATCCCCGTATGAGCTGCCAGGGTTTGGCAAATCAAGTGTCCCGGTAAACGACGCTGCCCATTGTAAACGGCTTCGGCAAGCTCTGGATCCAAACCGCCTTCAGCACACAGTACGGTCGTCGCAATGATATGTCCCTTGTATCGAACAACATAGATTTCTATTTCTTCGGCATCTAATAAGGTCTGTAAATCACGAGGGCGAGTACGATAATGTGCCAACACTAACAAGGAGAATAACGCGGATAAATCACTTTCATTACGACTCAAACCAGCACGATCTAACTTTTCAAAAATACAATGCTCTATTGTTGCCGTTGTTATCGTTGCATCATCAACAGGCTCTACATTCAGCAATAACGCGGAAAACACCATAGACTCAACGGGATCATTTTTATTCCAGCGCACAGGCTGGTGCAAGTTAAACTGCTGCCAACCGGGCGCAGATTGATTTAACACATCATGGAAGCGTATAGCAAAACCCCGACCAGTTCCTTCATAGCCATGGACAGTGCTGCTAAAAACGATTCGTGAATACTTTTTTAACATTAGACTCAGCATTTGAATCGGAATAGCAGCGGCTTCATCGACCATAAGCAATGCGGTAACCTGTTTATTGGCGACGAGTTCATCTGGGGCAACGAATACCAGACGTTGTGACCCTAGGTACAGTTGATGGTCTTTATAAATGGCATCGGGTAACTGCTGCTTTGCATGTTTAAACACACGATCTACTGCACGAGGCCTTGGCGCGGTAACAATTATTTTTTCCACGCCTTGCAATAATAATTTTGCTGCAGCCAATCCCAGAGCCGTTGATTTTCCTCGACCTCGATCAGAAGTCAAAATGAGGGGACGCCGCCGATGCCCTGTCACGACATGAGTGATTAACTCTACCGCCTTTTTTTGATTTTCGGTATAAACAAAAGCCGTTGGTTCAGCAAGATAGCTTAACTTGGGAAAATCAGTTCGGCGCGAAAAAGATACATAAGATATTGGTGTGCATGATGAATCAAGAGCTTGCGTGGACTTTCGTGGCTCAACTGATTTTTCCAGGCTTAAGGGTAACGTTATACTCTCGTCGTCAATGAGTAAACTGAATTTTTTCAGTTGTTTAATTAAAGTCAGGCATGAAGCGGCTGTAAATATTTTTGTAAGCCGCTCTAAAAATTGATTTTTTTCTGATGTTGAACGCCCCAATTGCCATCGGTTGATCTCCGGACTGAGAAAAACAAATAACCCCCCACCGAGAATGGTTCCCGTCACAAGACCCAATACGTCAGGATCAAAAGCATCATGCGCATTAAAGACGAGATGGTGACAACTTGTCCCCAGTAGCTCAACTGTTTTTTTTGAATTAACTTGGGAAACAAAATCAGGAGCCGATATTGAAACCCAGGAAATTGAAGCGCCAACCGGCGAATTTTCTAACCACCTGGAAATGGTTTCTGCCCAACGCCAACCCCATTGCGCATCTCCTGCCAACCATAAAACGCGACGATGATGGTCTCTTCGAGCGGCGAATTGAAGCTCTAATACGGCGGCTTTAATTGCACCATATTCTGCATCATATAGACTCTCTGTATCCAGTCTCTCCATTACTGCATTGTAACTCAGTGTATAATTTATTAGGGGCTGTAAATAAATAACTTAGTCAGGTAACCCTAGTAAAGTGTTGCGTAGCGTTTCTGGTTTATCATATCGTAGTAAAAACAAGCTATTTTACACCCGAAAGGGATATATTAGGGTTTTCTCAGACAGCCTCCTAGGAGTTCTCTGGCGCAAGATGCAACGTAATGGTGACACGGCGATTATTAGCCTTACCCTTATCGGTTTTATTGGATGCATTGGGTTGCGTGTCGGCATAGCCAATGGCTCTGAGTTGCGTCTCAGGTACGCCTTGCTCAATAAGATAACGCGTTATGTTTGTTGCTCTGGCTGTAGATAGCTCCCAATTTGAAGGATATAGCGCGGACTGAATCGGAGTATTGTCGGTATGCCCAGCAATAGAAGTGGGGTGCGGGTGTTTTTTTAAGAGATGAGCAATGTCATTCAGTGCCTTGTGAGCATAGGGTTTAATAGAAACCTCGCCAGGCTGGAAGACCAGCTGGTTTTTTAACGTCACACTGAGATTTTCTTCGTTTTCTTCAATGCTAATATTGTCTTTATCCGTATTTGTCGTTTTCAGGAGTTGTTGCCACGCTGCTGATTGGGTCGTCGCTGTTGTAACATCAACCGAGGCTGGCGTGCCCTCAATCAGCGTACTTGAAATTTGTTCTTTATTCGCGTTTTCACCCGTAATACTATTTTGATAAGAGAGCAAGAGTACAAATAAAGTAACGAGCAGTGTTAACATATCAATATAGCTGATCAACCACGACTCCTTTCCTTCTGGAGGAAGGGGCTCATATATAGGCACACCCGTTATTGAAAGCGGCGAGGTATCGGGAGACTGAATCTCTACACGAGAGCAACGGCTTGTCAGTGGTCGATAACGATCTGTAGACATTAGAATCTCGCTTCTATTAAAGTACCCTGAGCGGACTTTATTGTACATTGTTGCTGCGCCATAAATGCGCCCAGTGTCTCCTTCATCATGCTGGGGCGCTGGCGCTCAGACAATAAAATAATGCCTTCTCGCATGATCGCCATAGCCATCAAACCTTTTTCCAATTCACGCTCTTTTTTTATTGCCAAGGGTTTCAGCAGCAAGTTTGCAGCAATAATACCGTACAGCGTAGAAAGCATCGCAAACCCCATCGCGGTTCCCACTTGAGCTAGAGAACTGGTATCCAGATTATTGAGCATATGAATCAGCCCCAACAAAGTCCCCAGCATGCCAAATGCAGGCGCAAAGGTCGCCATCGATCTCAGTATCTGGACATCGGTGCTCTCTCTTGAGCGTAACCCCTGAATTTGCCATTGCATTGCTTTATCAACTTCTCTGATTGAGGATCCATCGAGGACAAGTTGTGCTCCTGAGCGTAAAAAAGTATTTTCAATTTTGCTTGTTTCATATTCAGCGGCTCTGATATTGCCATGTCGATAACAATCGGCCGCCTGGAACAGTTTTTCTATTCCATGGAGATCAATGAATGACTTGTTTTTGCGAAAAATAAGAGCTGAATGGAATGCTCGCCTGACATCAGAAAAGGGGCGGGATATTAACGTGGCAATCAAGGTACCACCAAGAACAATCAGCAATCCAGGCAAATTAACAAACGTTAACAGCTCCTTTTGAAAAACAAAGAGTACGTAAATAAATGCGAACCCAAAACAAAAAATGGCTGTATATACATTAAATTTTTTAAACATCAGTTCCCCACCTAATAATTGTGCTATGCCTGTTTGCAAAGCAATGTCCATACCCAACCCACCAAAAAACAGTACAGAGCGAACAATATTACGGATAGTGATTGAAATATAAAGATATTTAATTAATCCATTTAAAAATAATGATAACGAATAAGCACACAAAATACAGTCTGTTGCCAAGGCAAGCGGCAAGACTCTGCCAAGTGCCCCGCTTTTTGCAAAAAATTTATTACCGGACTATGGCTGACCCATTTTATCAACAAGGTGAGACTTCCTATGAACCTGAATCATCCGTCACCAGCCATGCGGCCCCACATCGTACACCCACATTCCCATGTTAAAACAACCGTGGCAACCCAGATGACCCGAAAGGTTTTGTGCCGAAACAGTTGCAGTGCCTGACCATAACCACTTGTGTTCGTACTATAGGGTGATAAACCGCCCACGATGCGTTTGATCGCCGTGTCGTTAACGATTTTTACACCCTTTGGCGTCACGAATATGAACGCGCATACGCTGAGCATCAATATCTCCGACTTGAAAAAACACGCCTTCACCAAAACGTAACTCCATGCTGTAAATTACAAACTGATATTACGCAGGATTCAATAAAAATGCGGGCTATGACACTTACGAAAAGTCGTAAGCTGTTGATTTACAATCAAAGGCACGTAACATCAACTACAAAGAAGAAAACACGGCAGCTCAATTTTCGTGTTGCCATACACAGTTTTGCCGCTTCTCTACAGTAAAAATATCTGGGAAACGTTGTGAGCGCCCTGGTTTAATCAGATCAAGCTTAGCCGAGGTTTAAGAGTGCGTTTCGAGTAAATCATTGAAGTAGTCAAGAAATTATTCAGACAGGTTATTGATATACCCGGAGCGAGTGTTTTTTCTCCGCGATAGCAGCTTCGTCCAACAAATTACATAACTCGGCATACTGTTCGAGAGTAATGGTTTCCGGGCGAACACCGGGATCAATATGCGCCTTTTCCAAAAAGTCGATCGAAACCTCCTTTTTTAGGGTGTTGCGTATTGTTTTGCGCCTTTGAGAAAAGGCGGTTCTAACGATCATTGAAAATAATTTTTGATCGTTAACCGGCCAGGGCAGCGTGGTGTGTGGTGTAAGCCGGATCACGGCAGACTCAACCTTTGGAGCGGGTTCAAAGGCTTCAGGCTCAACATGCATTAACAGCTCACTGGTACAGTAATACTGAATCATAATACTCAAGCGACCGTAGTTATTCTCACCTGCTTTCGCCGTTATTCTCTGCGCGACCTCTTTTTGCACCATAAAATGCATATCATGTATATTCACGACCTGGGCAAGTAAATGAAAGAGCAAAGGCGTCGTGATGTTATAGGGCAAGTTGCCAACAATACGTAATTTTTCTTTGTTTTTAGTCTTGATGGTTTTGAAATCAAACTGTAAAACATCAATGGCATGAATTTCCAAACGCCCCGAATCAGCACAATGCGCAGCCAATTTGGGAATAATATCACGATCAAGCTCAATCGCATCCAGATGTCCGCAATGCTGTAATAACGGCTTCGTCAGCGCGCCCAAACCCGGGCCAATTTCAACCATGCGGTCATTTAGCTGTGGATTGATTGCAGCGACAATGTGGTCTATAACTCGTTCGTCGTGTAAGAAATTTTGCCCAAATCGTTTCCGGGCACGGTGTTGCTTTTTCATCACAGTCAAGTATTTTATTGTTGTTGCAAGCGCTCAAACGGCGATTGCGCCTTAGCATAAACATGCCCGGACATCTCAATGGCCGCCTGTATCGCAGCTCTGAGTGAGCTGGGGTCAGCTTGTCCACTGCCTGCAAGTTCGAGTGCCGTACCATGATCAACCGACGTTCTAATGATCGGTAAACCCAACGTGACATTGATCGCCGAACCAAAGCCGGCATACTTTAAAACAGGGAGTCCTTGATCGTGATACATGGTGAGCACGACATCGCAAGCAGCGAGTCGGTGAGGAATAAAGGCGGTATCGGCAGGGATGGGGCCAAACACATCAATGCCCTGTTGGCGCTGACGTTCTATGGCCGGTTGAATGATGATGCTATCTTCACGGCCTAAGTGACCATTTTCACCCGCATGTGGATTAAGGCCACAAACCAATATACGAGGCTGTTTAATATTAAATTTCAGTTGTAATTCCTGGTGTAACGTCTGAATTATTTGCTCCAGATCGCCAGTATTAATATGAGCCGGCACCTGAGACAAAGGCAAGTGTGTTGTCGCCAACGCCACTCGTAACTCTTTTGCTGCTAACAGCATAACGACGCACTGAGTCTGAGTACTTGCAGCAAGATATTCTGTATGACCCGTAAAAGGGATACCACCTTCATTCATAATACCCTTGTGTGCTGGGCCTGTTACGAGCGCAGAAAAGGTTTGGTGGAGGCAAAGTTTTGTCGCCACGCTTAATGTTTTTAATACATAAGAGGCATTGTCTACCGCCAGCTGCCCCGCAACAGTTGGCGTTTGCAGAGGAACGGGTAAAACAGTAAGCTCACCCGGTTGTTGCGTGTGAGCCGCCAATGCAGGATCAAAAATTTTGCATGTTAATTCCAAACCCAGTTGTTCACAACGCTGTTGTAACAATACCGGATCAGCTACGAATATTAATTGCGCGTCAAATTGCTCTTGAGCCACCGCTAAACATAAATCAGGGCCAATTCCTGCCGGCTCTCCAGGTGTAATTGCAATACGAAGACAAGGTTCCATTTTTAATTCAGACTTTATCAGATTCGATCAGGTGACGGGGTCGTTCTGTATTCGACATAAGCCTCATTTCGCAAGCGGCGCAGCCATATTTCAAGCTCTTCTTCTACTTTGCGCTGCTGGAGAATTTGTTGAGCCTGATTACGTTCAAAAGCGGCAGTATCATCAACTTGTTTGCGCTCTAAAACCTGGATAAGATGCCAACCAAAAGTACTTTGTACAGGTTGGCTGATTTCATCAAGCGAAAGACGATTCATCGCCGCTTCAAACTGCGGTACCGTTTGTCCGGGTGCCAACCAGCTAAGGTCACCACCATTAATAGCAGAACCCGTATCGCCGGAATGCGTTTTTGCAATGGTGGCAAAACTTTCACCGTCTATAATACGTTGGCGCAACTTGCTTAACACGGCCTTTACCTCTTCATCAGAAACAGCTTCGTCTGTTTTAATCAGAATATGCCGAGCATGTGTTTTATCAATATTGTGACGCTGCTCACCTTTGATCTCAAGCAGTTTGACCAGGTGAAAGCCATTGGGGCCCCGGATGACCTTGCTGACTTCATCGACCTTCATATCAGGAACAGCATTAGCAAAAAGTGTAGGCAATTCAGCAAATTGTTTCCATCCTATTTCGCCACCATTCAGAGCTTGTTGTCCATCAGAGTAGGAAATAGCGAGCGTTGCAAAATCAGTTCCCTGGTCAAGTTTAGCGGTAATACTCTCCATTTTTTTACGTGCAGCTGCCACTTGTGCCGGACTCGCAGCTTCTGGCAAAGCCACCAGAATATGCGCAAGATGAAACGACTTGTCACTACTGATATTTGCAGGCTGACTATTCAGGAATTGTTCAATATCTTGCTGAGAAATCACAATACGTTGATGTACCTGACGCTCATGTAAGCGGCGCAACGTGATTTCCTGGCGAACATTTTCTCTGAAATCAGTAAATTTATAACCATCCTTTTCTAACACATTCCGAAACTCAGTCAATGAAAGATTGTTATTATCAGAGATTTTTTTAATGGTTCGGTTCAAAGTTTCATCATCAATTTTAATACCCGTAGAGTCTGCCAATGACATTTGCAGAGTTTCCATAATTAACTGCTCTAACACCTGACTTTCAAGTATCGCTTGTTCAGGTAATGACGTTCCTTTTTGGCGAATCTGCTGACTAATAGTATGAATACGATTATCCAGTTCTATTTGTGTGATAATGCTATCGTTAACAATAGCAGCAATACGATTAATTTCAATTTCTTTAGCTTGCGCTGCTGTAGACAAACAGACAGAAAAGAAAATAAAAAGGACGACCGAAAAAAAACCATCCAGATGACCCCGAATTTTTGTTCGCAGACAAGAGATAAAAACAGAGGCACCGTCTGCCATGTAACTGTTTTTGTAACCCAGAACACGAACAACAAAACAAGCGAGCTGATGTCTTTTTTCAGGACAGAAATCACCTGGTAGCGGTGTGACTTTGAACACGTGCGTATACCTACTATTGCAGATTAAGGGTGCTTTTTCGACTGACAAATCCCGGAATGCCTTGACTCATGATTGCTTCAATGGGATTACCAATACTGGTCAACCCTTTGAGTTCTAATTGTAACATAAAGCTGTTTTTGAATTTGTCTTCAACTGCACCCGCATCATAATACCGGCGGGAAAGCAAGCGCAACGCCCAGCAACAACTGTTATACTCCAGCCCGACCAACGTATCCAATGATCGTTTTGCACGATGAGCATAGAGGCGCCGGGCAATCATGTGCCAGCGACTGGAAATAGGGAAAATAGCTGAAAAATCAGACTGTTCTATACTGGGTACATCGCGCGTCCAAAAGTAGGAGGCATTGACTATCCGCTTTTTTCCAGATTTAAACCCAAAATGAAGCGCTGCACTATCAATACGGTCTTCCGTATGATTCCAGGTTGCGTCACTTCTGGCAGACCAATATTCACCAAATCGAGCAGTGAAACGGGCAGCAATATCAGATTGTGATGTCGTTTGCTGTTGATTACCCAAAATGGCAACCCGCCTGTCACGCATATAAAAAATTTGGCCTATTTCCGCAGACAGCACTTCGCTACCTGTTTCATTATTGATAAACCGCGTAGTGAGACTGGCGCTGAGTTGATTCGTATCACCCACTCGATCAACCCCATTAAAACGATTCCAGAGATGCAATTGAGAAAAATCGAAAATAGTTTCACTCGTGTCAAAGAGCGGGATGTCAGTTTGATCTCTAAAAGGCACATTGACATAAAACAAACGAGGTTCCAGAGTTTGTAACATCGGGGTTCCGCCCAAAGCAACAAACTCGCGCTCAAGAAAAATGCCGCTATCGATTGTGGCAACCGGAATGGTGCGATTAATTTCGTTTTTTGCTGTACTGTTATTCGACGAGTCGCGCCCATCAAAATAATAATTAGTTTGGCGCAGTAATAAGCCCGGGTTAAAAAAACCGGCAGATCGCTCGAACGTAAATCTGAACTCAGGCGTTAAATCAACTCGGTTGGTGCTGGTTTTTATTTTATGGTCGAAGCGAACAAATTCAGAGTTCAACGACAGTGAATAGAGGGCATGATAGGGGGTTTGAGTGCGCAAAGTCATTTGGGGTAGTCGGCGAAAAGGCTTGTCAATCTCCCTTATCAAGGGATCAACAGTTTGATAGTCTTGCAAGCGAATTTCTGCACTGGTATTGCTTTTGGCGTAACGATAGACCAGACTTTGCTCCAGATGTGCCGCAGTGACGATATTCAGCGTGTTGCCAAAATCAGAAAGATAGTCTTTATCGGAAACGTACCCCAAGTTTAATCGACTTGTCCAGTTAGCCCAGGGGTTGCCTTCGTGAAGCAGGGCGTATTGGGCACGATCGTCACCATAAACATCATCATTTTCCAAGCGAGTTACGGCGATGAGTCCACGAGAGCGTTTAAATAAATAACGAAATTCACCTTTAATTTGCATACCGCGATCCGTCATATTCGTTGGCGTAATGGTGGCATCATAATCAGGCGAAATATTGATGTAATAGGGGGTCGATATCGTGAACCCGGCGTTTGAACGGGTACCAAAGCTCGGCGCCAGAAAACCGGATTTACGCTCATCATTAAGCGGAAAGGATAAATAGGGCGAAAAAAATATGGGGACATGGTAGAGCGTCAGGTAAACGGGCATAGCAACACCATAGCCTTTGTCTCTATATAGACGTACTGACTTCGAGTGGAGCGCCCAATCACTTCTTCCTGGGTCGCAGGTGGTATAACTTGCCCCAGACAAGCGCGTATAGTTTTCCCCTTCCAACACGATAGTCTTGGCTCTACCTCGACCATTGTTTTGTCGCATTGAAAATTCAGCGTGTTCTACTTGCCCGGTTTCAGCGTTAAAGTTGTAAGTTGCCACCGGACTCAAGGTATTGATATTGAGATCACCTAATTTAACATTGCCAAATGCCGTTGCCGTTCCGTTTTTTTGATCGTATATAGCTTGATCGGCCTCTAACCATTGACTGCCTCGCCAAATTGCAACGTTACCATAGAGCTTATGCTCTTGCGCCATGATCGACTGGCTGTAGTTAGCCTGTAATTTGGTGGCAATTCGCTCCTCCGGGATATCCAGATCCAGGTAGCTTGGCAAAGCAGCAGCAGCGGTTTGATGACAGAATGCCCAGGGTTCCTCAATTTCAGGCTCAAAAACAAATCCTTCATATTGCTGATCTTCCATGGCATAACTCATGGACGCAAAAGCAAAAAACAATACGGCTGTAAAGATAAAAATCATGAAATTTGTAAAATGCACCTTCCTTAACGACTAAAGCGTGTATTCTATCAAGAACCTAACCCTATCGCTGCAAAAATAGGCACTCAAAAAGCATCTGAGTCTAACTTTTTATGCAACGACAAGGCAAAAAAGCTGAATGATTTCTACACTCGCATGAGTTAAAAATAGGTTATGGATAAACGTAAAGAAGAAATAGCCGACTGGCTGAAACAAAAATTGAGGCTATCTCAGGTTACGTTGAGACCTGCGTCAAGCGATGCCAGTTTTCGTCGTTATTTTCGTTTCCAATATCATGGAAAAACAGCGATTGTAATGGATGCACCTCCTCAACATGAAGATTGTAAGTCCTTTATTGCCATCGCTAAAGCAATGGGCAAACTGAATCTGAACGTACCAGAAGTGCAGCTTGTTGATCTGAAACGTGGCTATCTGTTACTGAGTGATTTAGGTTCCGTGCAATATCTGGAACGGCTCAATGAGCAATCTGCAAAAAAACTTTATGCTGATGCTTTGACGGCGCTACAACGCCTGCAGTTGAATGGCACTCAAAAAAACTTACTTTTACCGGACTACGACACCACTCTGCTACAACAAGAAATGGAACTGTTTAGAACCTGGTTCATTAGCCAAGAACTGGACTACCCACTCTCCCCTGAAGATAATCACATTCTAGATGAGGCTTTTTTTTTGCTCGCAGAGAGCGCTCTGGCGCAACCCAAGGTGTGGGTGCATAGGGATTATCACTCCAGAAATTTAATGCTTACGGAAAACAATAATCCCGGTATACTCGATTTTCAGGATGCCGTCTATGGGCCGGTGACGTATGATCTCGTGTCCTTGCTGCGCGATGCTTACATTGCCTGGCCACGCGCCCAGGTAGAAAGCTGGATGGCAGATTATTATTTACTCATCAAGGATACGCTGCTTGGCGATGAGGTGGATGTCACACTTTTTAAAAAATGGTTTGACTGGATGGGGGTACAACGACACCTGAAAATCATGGGGATATTTTCCAGACTTAATATCAGAGACGGTAAAGCAGGGTATCTAGGGGATATTCCCAGAACTTTTTGTTACGTAACCGAAGTCACCAGTGCCTATTCAGAATTGGCGGAATTGAATCGTTTTTTGCACCAACGTATAAAACCCCTTTTAAGTTAAATTTAAAAAATTCGGGAACAACCAGCAGATCAGAGAGTCACTATTATAATGTGTTGACGGGTTGCTTTTGAAAAAGGGATAAGTTTAAAATTTATGACAAACTCTAAGGTATGGCATCGTCCGCTATGGATGACAACATTGAGTATCATGATGTTGATGACCGCTAACAGTGCGCATGCTTTTGGCAAGCAAGCCAGCCCGGTGGTCGTTACTGCAGCACAAATGGCAGAATTAGCACCGACCGCATGGTATTCAGCCAGTGTTTTTAGTCGCAACGAAGCCCTGGTTGCAGCCGAGGTTTCTGGACGACTGATTCTCGTTGCTGATGTCGGTCAAATAATAAAAAAAGGCCGTGTACTGGCGAAGCTGGATGGCACCCTGGCCCGACTTGAGGTGACCGAATCTAACGCCGAAGTACAGCAAGAAGAAGCCAAAAACCGATTTTTGATCAAAGAAGTTGCACGCCTGAAACAACTTGCAAAAACCAACAATGCAGCACAAACCTTGCTGGAAAAAACAATTTCAGAGAGAGACACTTCGCGAGCAGAACTGGCCGTCGCTAAAGCACGCTTGGAACAAGCAAAATTTCGCTTGGAACGTAGTGTGGTTCGCGCACCCTTTACGGGCACCGTAGTTAATCAAATATTGCGCACAGGGGAATGGGTGAGTAGCGGTAACGCGGTCGTTCATTTTGTGGACACCACTTCTCTAGAGGTTCGTGCCAGAGCCTCATTATCAGCATTACAGTTTTTACATATTGGCGATGAATTGCTCGTTAAAGAAGGTAAAAAAGAACACCGGATGACAATTCATTCTTTAGTTCCAGTAGGGGACCCTCAATCTCGTTTGCTCGAACTGCGTTTACAGGGACTTCCGGGGAATATGGCGATCGGCCAAGCCGTACGGGTTGCCATCCCGACCGCCGCCACCCGTAATGTACTGGCTGTACCTAGAGATGCCTTGGTATTGCGACGTTCTGGTGCCTCTGTTTATGTTATTGCTGAAGATAACAAGGCACAACGCATCGCCGTACAAACTGGCGTGGCGGGAGGCACTTTGATTGAAGTGAGCGGCAATTTACAGGCCGGGGATCAAATTGTGGTGCGCGGTGGTGAACGACTTCGTCCCGGGCAAGAGGTTGCCATCAAGAAGGCGACAAAACAGTAATGCTTTTAACTCGAGTTTCTTTAGCCAACCCGGTCGGGGTGGTGGTCGCGGTATTGTTGGCGCTCATTTTTGGGGGGATCGGCTTGTCGCGTTTACCCGTGCAACTGACGCCTGAAATTGTTGAACCAGAAATTCAAATCACGACTAACTGGCGTGCTGCCGCGCCTGAAGAAGTGGAAGCTGAAATCATTGAACCCCAGGAAGATGTGTTACGCGGACTGCCGGGCTTAGTTGAAATTCAAGCCCAGGCACAGCGTGGGCGAGGGCAAATCACCCTGACTTTTGTTGTTGGCACGTCAAAAGAGCGCGCGCTATTGGAAGTCATGAACCGGCTCAACCGGGTACCGAGATACCCCGCTGATGCCGAGGAACCGGTATTAAATAGCGTAGGGGGCAATAACCGTGCTATTGCCTGGTTTATTCTTAAACCGTTGCCTGGAAATGACCGTGATATCGCCAGTTATCAGGAATATATCGAGGAAACAGTACAAACGCGCTTTGAACGTGTTCCCGGCGTCGCCATGTCTGAAGTACACGGAGGACGAGAACGTGAAGTGCGCATTACCTTTGACCCTTACAAAGCTGCGGAACTTGGCGTGCAACTCCCTGTGGCCGCGCAATTGGCAGGAGGGGCGGAAGATATCTCAGGTGGCTTTATTGATGTCGGCAAACGGCGTTACACCTTGCGTTATACCGGCGCTTATAAAGTAGAAGATCTCGAAAACCTAGTCATAGATTGGCGTCAAGGGACTCCGGTATTATTGCGTGATGTCGCCAAAGTTGAAGTCCGACTACAAGATAAATCAAGTTTTGTGATTCAAAACGGCGATGTCTCGATGGCGGTTAACGCGCATAGAGAGAGCGGTGTTAACGTACTCGACGTGATGGACGGTTTACGTACCGCAATGAATGAACTGGAAGAAGGCTCACTAAAAAGAGCCGGGCTCTCCATCGAACAAGTCTACGATGAAACCATTTACATCCACCGCTCCATAGAAATGGTGCAAACTAATTTGGCTCTGGGGGTGTTGCTGGCTATTGCTGTTCTATGGTGGTTTCTACGCCACTTTCGTTCTACGTTGATGGTGGCTTTGGCGATCCCGCTCTGTGTGATTCCCACCTTCCTGGTGCTCGATATGGCCAGTCGTACCATTAATGTCATCTCGCTTGCCGGTCTGGCCTTTGCCGTAGGTATGGTATTAGATGCGGCTATTGTCGTACTGGAAAATATCGTTCGTCGGCGTGAAGAAGGTGAATCCAGCCATGATGCCGCACAACGCGGCACCAGTCAGGTATGGGGCGCCTTGCTGGCCTCCACCGCAACGACTGCCGCAATCTTCCTGCCCGTGGTCTTTTTAGCCGACGAGGCCGGTCAGCTTTTTGCCGATTTGGCATTGACCATTGCTGTCGCAATCACTTTTTCTCTATTGGTCGCCGTTACGGTATTGCCTACGGCCGCACAACAATGGCTGAATAAAAGTGAATTAAAAGATGTCCATGCAAGCTGGTGGGATACCATCACAGCAGGTATTATGCGACTCACATCGTCAGGAGCGCGTCGTTTTTTATGGATCATTACACTGACCGCCGTTTCATTATTGGCTGCCTACCAATTTTTTCCCAAGCCGGATTACCTCCCTGATGGCAATCGCAATCTGGTTTTTGCATTTGTCTTGCCTCCCCCTGGAATGAACATTGACACCTTGCAAGAAGAGATGGGTGAAGTGGTAGCCCAGCGTATGCAACCCTATGTAGATGGCAGTCAAGAACCGAAAATCAAAAATTATTTCTTTGTTGCATTCAGCCGTGGCGTTTTTATGGGGGCACGAACAGAGGATCCAGACAAAACAGAACAACTTGTGCCGCTGATTAATCAAGTCATTAATGGTTTTCCCGATACCATTGCTTTTGCCAAACGTTCTTCACTTTTTGGCGGATTTGGTGAAGGGAAATCTATTAATGTTGATATACAAGGAGCCAGTGTAGACTCGTTATTACTCGCAGCACAAACTGGTTTTGGCTTAATTACACAACATATTCCAGGGGCAACCGTACGCCCTTTCCCCGGCCTGGACTTAGCCGAACCCGAATTACAACTCAACCCCAAAGAACGCGAAATTGCCGAAGCAGGCTGGAACCGCCAAACCCTGTCAGGCATAGTTCGTGCCTTTGGTGATGGTTTGTTTATTGGTGATTATTTCGATGGACAGCAGCGTCTTGATATTATTTTGCGGACAGAACCGTGGGAGACACCGGAAGATTTATTAACGATACCCGTTGCCACACCCAGCGCAGGGGTACAACCACTGGGCGAACTGGTGGAGATGGTGCGCACTTCGGGTCCGGAAGAGCTTCGTCGTATTGACCGCCGCAGAACAATAACCTTACAAGTAAATGTGCCTGACGATATTTCTTTAGGTGAAGCATTGCAAATTCTAAAAGACAAAGTTGAACCAGAATTAGTTGAGTACTTACCTGAAGATGGCGAAATTCAATATACTGGTACGGCAAGTAAACTGGATTCCGCATTAAACAATATGGTAGGTACCTTCATCCTGGCCATCGTCATTCTCTATTTATTAATCAGTGCGCTCTTTAAATCTTTTATAGACAGCTTACTGGTCTTGATGACCATCCCTTTGGCGGCAGTAGGCGGCATATTGGCTCTGAGTTTTATGGGCTTAACTCTAGATTTATTGACCATGATTGGTTTTGTCATCCTATTAGGTTTGGTTGTCAACAATGCAATATTGTTAGTACACCAAACCCGTACCGCTGAACGCGAAGGTATCGCCCGACGTGATGCCGTAGAACAGGCGATACGTTTACGTTTAAGACCCATCCTTATGAGCACCCTGACCAGCTTGTTTGGGATGTTACCCCTATTGCTGTTGCAAGGTGCAGGCACCGAATTATACCGAGGACTTGCTGGCGTCATTGTCGGAGGCATGACGGTCAGCACGGTATTTACATTAATTTTGTTGCCCAGTTTACTGCGCATTGGCGAAGCACGTCATCGCCTGTCTACCGAAGAAAAAACAACATGACAGAGAAAAATATATATAAAGAATTTATCTGCCTTGCAAGCTCTGTAAAAAACTTTGGGCACAGTATTGCGGGAAAAGAAATTGAAGGTGACCATATAGGTTCATGGATTAGAGCGGTGTGCGATAGCGACTGCTCCGAATTATCTGAGGCCGAAAGGCGCTATAAAGAGGGTAACACTCCAGAACTACTGGATATTCTCGGCGTACATTTCAGAGAGCAAACCCAGCATCCGGCACAAGAAGAAAACTACGCCATTGATGCGGATTATTATTGGACGAAAAAAAGAAAATATTCGAAAGAACTATCGAAGCTACTTGATACTCCACCTTCGCTTTGGGAAAATGGCTACTCTAGTAAAAATGGTAAAAACGACAGAATCCCCATTGCCAATATTACCGCACCGGGGCCATCTTTATTTTTTATTTCAGCAATGCATTTCAGTATCCATGTCCCCGCTAAAGGCGCTGAACTTGAAAATACACAAAAAAGAGTGCACGCTCAATTTGACTATAACGGAACAACCTATCTTTTACTTGTAACAGACCCGGTCATTGAAGCCCGTTATCTGGAAAAAGAAGCAGGCCGCTACCCACTTTTGGGCGATATTTACATCACCGTCAGCCTTGATGATGAAAGCAAAGAGCACTATTATAAATTAGCTGCAAACATAACCGTATTCAACATTCAAAATAGCATAACGGCACAGAACACAAGTTCTTGATTCATCTAATTATGCGAAAAATCCCGACCACTGTTTTTTCAGGTTTAAAGTGACTACGACGATTTTTTCACTACGTTGCATTCACGCCCAACTGAGCTTCCCAGGATTATTGCTTTTCTTTTCATGATTTCTAAGCGATAATCTACCATTCTTTTTGTCGCTTGGGGGTCTGTCCGAGAATAAAAAAGCCTCCCGGAAATAGACGCGAAACCACTCCCACGCTTAACGCTCAAATACGCCAGAAGGATACAACCATAATGAAAAATATTACGCTAACTATACTCGTAACCTTATTTGTAGTGACACCTTTATTTTCAGGTGAAGCCATAGCCAGAGATGACCGGTTACAATTTCCTGTCGCGGAGGTCCTCGAAGCCGAAGAATATCAAGCTAAATTATCTGGAGATGTCGCCTTTTATTTCGGCGATCAAAAATATGGATCTATTGAAAAAGATGCAGGTGTATTTACTTCAAACAAAAAAACAAATGCGTTTAATAAATCTGACAAAATGGCCTGCCAATGGGCGCTACTTTCTGCTTTAATCTCTTTTGAAAAACGTGCCTTGAGAGAGGGCGGCAATGCGGTTGTAGACATCTATAGCGACTACCGAAATGAAAAATTCAGCAGTGAATCTGAATACCAATGCGGCGCAGGAGCCATTATGGCGGGCGTCACTTTAAGAGGCCGGGTCGTCAAACTTGCCGAGTAGAGCGTTCAACCTAATGAGGTGAAGGTAACGGCGAACAGGTATCTTTAATCCTATCGTGTTACATAAAAAATAACGAGCAATAACCCGCACTATTAAAATAATGTATTCAGCCGGTTCCGCTGAATACATTCTTGATCTCATAACAAACACTCCGGTCAGGCTAACATGTCGGTTGTTGCTCCAGAGAACCACGTGAAAAATAAAGATTAAAATCAAAATATAGAGGTATCATTCAATAAAGGCTTTGAAATTTATGACAGGCTTAGGAATTAATAATATGCCAAATTAATTTGAATATAGGCTACTGACAATACATTGTCAGTAGCGTTGTTTATAATCAGTTGATTTCACGAATTTTACTTAATCGCACGTCAGTGAACATCAAAATTGAGGCTAATATCAACATGAAAAAATATAAAGGCAAGTGTGGTTGTGGCAATATTGAATACTGTTTTGAAGGTGAACCCATCAATTCAGCATTTTGTTATTGTCGTGAATGCCAGATACATACAGGCTCAGACAAGTGGTTTGGACTGTGGGTACCAATAGAAAACTTTAATTTTATAAAAGGCACACCGTCAAATTTTACCCGCATTGGTGACTCTGGAAAAGAAATGAATCATAAATTTTGCAATGACTGTGGTACAACATTGAGCGTAGAGGTGACAGTCGGTCATTTTTATTCAGTCGCTGCTTCAACATTGAATGATAATGGTGGTTTTTCTCCAGCAATGGCGATTTATGCTGCCTCTGCCCCTAAATGGGCAATATTTCCAGAAGGGATTCCAAAGTTTGATATTTTACCACCCGATCTAAACTGACAAGTCTTTGACTCTGTCGCGTTATCAAAAAATCATAATTAAATAGAGACCAACACATGAATTATAACTATTTATTATTTTTAATCTTAGTTCCAGTGTTTGTTTTGGGGTGTTTTCATGATATCAATGCAGAAAGTCCGCTTCCAGAATCAGAGTTTTTTGAGACGCATAGCGGGGAAAATATCGAAAATGGAACATTTACAACAAAACAAGCAAAAGTTATAGGGAATCAAGTCTCGTACAATCGTGTGCTACTCAATTACACGAGTCTTGCTCCTGCCACCTTAGATTTTAGTAAGGGTACAGTCTTGCTGGTTGATATGGGTCAGAGAAATTCCGGGGGGTACGCTATTGGCACGACATCAGTTAATGTCAGTGAAAATTTCGTCGTGGTCAATGTATCGCTATCCATACCGGGGGAAAACTGTGCGGTAAGCTTAGCTCTTACGAACCCGTATCAATTTATCTTTATTCCAACTAAAAAAGAAGTATTGATCTCAGAAAAGCTGACCGTCGCTCAGTGTGAGGGATAAGGAAAATCAAGGTACATTCAGCGGGCCGCCCGGATTACGTACAATTTTCTCCTGAAATTATTAATATTTTTTTATGTAACAATAAATTAATTGCTGATGCTTCGTTGCTACGTGAATATGAGACGATGTTAAGTCAATCGGAGTATTCACGCTGGCGGAAGATCAAGTGCGCTAAGATCAAACACAACTACCTGATTACACGCGCAATGATCCGAACTATTTTATCGACGGCATTACGCTGCGAACGGAATGAAATTGAACTCATTGTCAGCGACGAAGGTAAACCCCGCTTGCTACATTCTAATGGCTGGCAATTCAATCTCTCTCATAGTCACGATGTTGCGGTTTTGGCTGTAGCACCTTATGTTGAACTGGGCATTGATGTTGAATACAGACTCAGAAAGGTTCGCGCTTTGCCTATTGCTCGTAGTTATTTTTCCACCACTGAAATCGCGTTACTTGAATCATTGACAGAAACCGAAGCAAACAAACAATTTTTTTCTTTATGGACCTTAAAAGAAGCTTACCTTAAAGCCCTAGGCTCAGGTTTAGCGGGCTCGCTTAAATCGTGTCGCTTTCTACTCAATGCACAACGCACATCGATTGACATTGCAGTTGACCCCTCTCCTCACCGGCGATTTGTTGACTGCTGGCAATGTGAATATGAAGGTCTGTACCCACTTGCCGTAACCCGCTTATCCGATAACGATGCGCCTTCACATATCCAGGCTCATCACTTTATTCCAGGTCAGCATTGCTCACCGCTCAAGCTGGAAAATTTATTTTATGGTCGTTTGGACTGCGAAAACGTAAAAACAGCGTTTTAGTTGCAAACTCCTGGCAAGCCACTACCTCAAAAACAGCTGATCGGGCCTTAAATTGTGACGACGGGCATAGCTACGCTTTTACCCGGAACCTGACATTTAACCTGCTGCATTTTTTGGGCTGTCGCTGCGCTCTTATCTGCGCGAAAAAAATGCAGCAGGTTAAATGCAGGTGATTTAAACGTTCAGGCTGTAGAAAAACTCTGGTGAAGAAATTTATCAAAAATAAATCGTGCGGAGAGCGCATAGATTAAAAGTTACAGAAGTAAACAGACCTAGAATTCACGTAGGAACGCTTTTTTTTGGTTAAAATTCCAAAAAATTTTTCAACGAGGGTTTTTCTACAGCCTCGTTATGTTCTACCTCCCTTTTAGAAAGTTAGTAAAGTAACTAAGTTTTATTGTTCACTTTAGAAAAAAAGTGCTTCACTAATTGATAAAATCGGGTGATATGAATTGGTTTATCACCTTGAAAACGATGCACCATATAGAATGGCCATTGCCGTCCTTGATATTCTGGCAAAACTCTAACTAAATGTCCGCTCGTAACTGTAGATTGAATTACAAATTTGGGTAAAAATGCTATTCCCATATCATGCAAAACCATTTCAAGCGTACTCGGTAAGGTATTGGTTTTTGCAAAATATTTTATATCGATTATTATTTTTTCATTCAGTGCATCGTTCTTATAAAGACTCAAGGAATCTTTTTGCCAGGAGGTTGCTATTAAACGATGTTTTAGAAGATCATTTATCTTTGTAAGCTGGCCATACTTATGAAGATAAGCTGGGGTAGCACAAAAACATTCATGTATATTGTCAATAGGCAATGCTCGATAATTACTATCTTTTAGCTCACCTGCATAAATAGCGACATCTAAATTATTTTGAATTAAATCTTTGGCTTCATCAGTAACCAATATATTGGGCTCTATTTGAGAAAATTCTACACAAAGCTGGCTTACAGCCGGAATGACAATGTCTTTTTCGCATGAATGTGGAATGGTTAGAGAAAAAGTACCTGATGGTGTTTCCTTGCTGTGGTTTAACTCTTCAAGCGCCAGATCAACCTGATCCTGTAACAACTCACAACGACTGAGCAATTTTTTTCCAGTTGCCGTCAGTGACATTCCTCGTGTGTTGCGGGATAAGAGTTGCTGACCTATATCTTGCTCTAAATGCTTAATCTTCTGGCTAATGGCTGATTTACTCATGCCTAGATGTTTTGCGGCAAGCGTAAAAGATTGCTTGTTAGCCACTTCAGAAAATACAAGCAGAGATGAAAGTTGTTTTATATTGTTCATTTTATGAAACAATCAGTTTAATTAGTCGCTATTGTTAAATGTTTGCAGGTTTATTATGCTGTGTCAACATTAACAAACCAAAGAGATATAGTAATGACTGCTTTAATAATTGTCGATCTAACACCCACAGATAAAGAAAAGTTAAGTGCATATAGCGCTATGGCTGCGGAAACACTTGTACCCTATGGTGGTGAATTTTTAGCAAAAGGTTCTATTGAAATATTGCACGGTGAATCAGCGTTTCAAACAAAGGTTGTAATTCAGTTCCCTAATAGGGATAACGCTGTCAGTTGGTACAACTCAGCGGCGTACCTCGCCATAATCCCAACTCGTGATCAAGGCATGCGTAGTCAATTTCACCTAATTGGTTAAAAAATATAGAAAGGAGAAAAATATGAATTCATTTATAACAAAAGTTGTTCGTTTTCATAAAGCTGGAGATGCTTCGGTTTTAAAAATTGAAGAATTACCTGTAGCAGAGCCTAGTGAATATGAGCTACGTTTTAAGGTGAAAGCTATTGGCTTGAATCGTGCCGAGGTCATGTTTAGAAATGGGGCTTATCTTGAAACGCCACAGTTTCCCTCACGACTGGGTTATGAAGCAGCGGGAGTTGTCGACGCTGTTGGTAAGTCGGTCACCAATTTTAAAGTGGGGGATCGAGTAAGCTCTATTCCAGCTTTTTCAATGGGACAATATGGTGTTTATGCAGAACATGTTGTTTTGCCAGCGAATGCGGTTGCTAAATGCCCTGAGTCATTCACCGCCCAGCAAAGTGCGTCTATCTGGATGCAATACATTACCGCTTACGGTGCAATGATTGAAATTGGGCAGTTAAAGCAGGGACAACGGGTATTAATTACCGCAGCAAGCAGCAGTGTTGGTGTTGCCGCAATACAAATCGCTAAAAGTCAGGGCGCTATTGTTATCGCAACAACTCGTGGCAAAAATAAAAAACAGTTTTTGCTCGAACAAGGGGCAGACTATGTTATTCAAACCGATGCCGAAGATTTAGTTACAATCATGGCAGATATTACTCAGGATGAAGGTGCAGAACTTATTTTTGACCCAATAGGTGGCCCAATTTTATCTCAGCTTGCTGAGGCCTCAAGCAAAAGTGGTCGCATTATTGAATATGGCGCATTAGATAGTGAACCGACACCCTATCCATTATTTACAGCTTTAGCGAAAGGTTTAATTATTCAGGGGTATACCCTTTTTGAAATTACCCAAGACAAAAATAGATTAGAAAATGCCAAAAAATTCTTGTACCCTCTATTTAATACAAAAAAACTCATACCTATAATCGACAAGGTTTTTGCTTTTAATGATATTCAACAAGCGCATAAATATATGGAGGCTAATCAGCAAATGGGGAAAATTGTAATTAGTGTTCAGGGGAATATCAATTGGTGAGTCTATGAGGCTTATTAGGAAACATATCAACATGCAGGTATCGGATATAATATCGTTAAAACCACAAAACCAAACATAAAACATATGAGCCATAACGCTGTCAATAGGCACTAGTCCTCTTTTTCAGCTCTTTTAAGAACTAAAATAAAAACCAATTTATAAAATCAATTACTTCGTCTGTCATCGTCGCTGATAAATAAAATCACTTACAGCAAACACACACGAGGGTCTCTTATTGCGGTCTCACCGCTGCCTGCATCAATACCAAGAAAACCAACCAGTATTCCAGGGCCACTAGACATTCATCGGTAACCCTATGCTGGCACTATTCAAGGGGGCAGGCTTTCTCATAAGAGAATCCAGTTAGCTTCAGGCTCAACTAAGGTGTAAGCGACTTTTACAAATTGAATTAATGCACGCCAATGGAGTGTCTAATCAAAAGGTCTGGCTTTGGTGTTAGTGATGTATAAATCGATATTTCGGTTTTCAAACCAATAATTGGTCAATCGATTTTGAGTACATTCCACCCTGTTATCCAGTTAGACTTTCAGCTCACTCCATTGCGTGACTAACCCTTTAAAAACTTCTTCTCATCGAATACAGTCTCGTTTTTTAACATGAAATAAACACAACGGCCTAGCTTGTGTGCCAGGACTGAAAGTGCTTTCGCTTTGCTCATTCTTTTTTGTAGTTTCTGTAGGTATTTCTGTGCTTCTTTGTTACCCCGTAAATATAAAACGGCGACCTGTGAAAAGGCCCATTTTAGGTGGGCGTTACCTATTTTGTTGCCCTGCGTACCGTAACTTTTACCCGCTGATTCTGCTTTACATTTCACGAGCCTGGAATAGGAAGCGAAATTTTGAACCGTGTCAAACCGATTTATATAGCCTATTTCATACAAAATGGTTAGAGATAAAATACGACCAATTCCGTTTACAGTTTGTAGTATTTTTAAATGAACGGGATTGTGTTCTTTGGCCTGTTTTTCAATAAAGGACTCTACACTATTCAGCTCTTTGGCATAGGCGTCAAGAATCGAAACATCCAGGTTAATATTATATTGTACAGCGGGGTCTGAGAACCTGGATTTAAGCTCTTCACGATCTTTTACATTTTTCAAATTAACTTTGTTAGGTGGTAAATTATACTGACTTGTCGTATTGACGACATGAGCCTTTAGATTTGCACCATGACGAACAATACTCATACGTCGGCGTAGTAAATCACGGGTTGCACGCATCTCTTTTGGATAGACATAGGCCAAAGGAAAATTACCGCCTCTTATTAACTTGGCGATTTTATGAGAATCGATACGATCATTTTTAGCTTTACCGCCGTGAATGCATTTCATATACAAAGCGTGACCGAGAATAAAATCAACGGATATTTTTTCACAAAACAAAAATCAGAAACCCAGTACCAGCAATGCATGCACTCAACGCCAACAACAATATCTCCTAAGTAAGACTCAAGAAGGTCATATAAACGCTCAGGTGAAGCAGGGATTTCTTTATGTAAGAGAACCTTACCAGACTGGTCAATAATGCAAACGTAAAGTGATCTTGCATGGAGATCAATGCCGCAGTAATAGGGATGTGTGTTATCGTAAAAATTTAAGGTGAATTGCGGAGCAAGAG